>JBDHTU010000260.1:0-2506 GCA_039808805.1 Micavibrio sp. | reverse complement strand
CATTTCCTAAAACCGTCTCCTGCAAAGGGGGCGGTTTTTTTATGGATGGCTTAGGCGGGGGCGGGCTGGAATTTCTTCACCGCCGCATGGGTCGCCACGATAAATCCTGCCCATAAGGCAAGGCCGAGGCCAAGATAGACGTAATTCTCCGGCTCCGGATCGGTGAGTATCTTGCCCAAAGACGCGCCGAAGACGCCGCGCGCCACCGAACCGGGTATAAGGACAAGGAATGAGCCAAGCGCGAAAATATAAAACGGGATGCCGGTCAACCCTGCGGCCAGATTGACAACGGTATAGGGCGGCACGGGGATAATGCGAACGCCGATGGTGCCGCTGACTCCCGCGCTCTTCAGCATATCATCGACTTTTTTGATTTTCGGATATGATAAAAGCCGGCGCCTGTATTTTTTCCGGATCAGGCGTCCGATCCCGAAAAACACCGCCACGTTGGCGAGCGAGCCGACAATCGAATAGAAAACGCCCGGGATGCCGAACACGACGGGGCAGGCGAGGTTCAGCACGCTGACGGGAAAAAGGACAAATCCGCCGATCACGTAAAATGCAACCACGACCGGCAAAGCCCAGAGCGTCCCCCGGGCGGTTGTGAGATAGTCTTCCAGCGCGCCGCGCCAGGCGTCGATATCCTTGAAAAACAACAGCGCGGCAATGGTAAAAACCATAACAGCCGCAATGCAGGCGGCTGTTATCAGAAGCGTTTTTCGGTCTGGGAGATCCATTACTGGACGCGGCTGGTCTCTGTGATGATCGTGTCCTTCTTCAGCAGCGTTTCAGACCATATCTCGCCTTTCTGGCGCAGGCGCAGGTCCGCCGGTTTGTTGCAGACAGGGCCGGTGTCTTTCAGATAGGTGCGGTCCGTCAGGATGCGGCGCGGGCATCCGGGTTGCCGGGATTGCGAAGGGAAGGGATAAGATTGCGTTTCCATGTCGTGCCAATGACGGACGCGGGTTTTTGGTTCCGTGCGGGCACCGCAAAAACGGAACCGCCGCGCCGCGATTTCCGTTGGCAAGACATTCCCAATCTTATCGGCAAAAGGAGCAAAGAAATGCCTGCAATAAATTTTCTGGAACTGGTGGACGGCGCGGCGTTTCCGATGACCAAGGCGGAACTTGTATCGTGGTGCGAAGACCGCGGCGCAAGCGAAGAGGCGCTCGATATCGTGCAGGCGCTGCCGCATGACGAGATCGACAGCTTCGCCATGTTCAACCGTGAAATCGGCCTGATCCAGCAACTGCCCGGCGCGAAGATGAATATGTTCAGCTCGTCCCAGGGCGCTTAATCCCGCATATCGTACGGCTTTATCCGCGGCGGTTTTGCCACGGGGTCGGCATTGTCATGCGCGTCCTCTATGACATCTGCGTCTGCGGGCGCTTGTGTCGGCGTTGGGGCTTGCGACGGCGGGAACGCGCTGTCTACCTTCTTCTCCAGGATATCGTAGGGATGGCTGACCCGTCCGTCCGGCCCGGCAGGCGGGACCGAGCACAAAGTGAGCGACAGGACCAGAACTCCGATCACGAACAGCGAAGCGATGAACGGCACGATATGGCGGCGTCCGAAGGATTGGTCCCAATCCTGCGCCGGCGGTGGCGGCGAGGCATCCGGCGCATATTTGCGCCGCGCGTTTTCAAGCAAATTGTCCTCTGTTTCATGGGGCATGGTGTTCTAACTCCTGTCCTTGAAAATCACTCCATGGCGCGGGCCGCAGCGGCGATTTATCAGTTCGTTCCTGCGAATTTTCGGATAGCGGGGCGGGCAACGGTAAATGTTGGTGGACTTAGTCCACATTTTTCCGCCGCGAGGGGCACCTCCAATAGTTCGTTTGCCGTGTTTTTTATTTTTGAGGGGGGATGGCGCACGTAACTCCTTCCGGCCGCGCGAAGGCGCATTCCGCGCCGCCCGTATGCAGTTGACCCGGTTTTATTATAGGATAATATTCCTTTTATGTCAAGATTTATCGGGAGGCGATGCGCCCTCATACCCGGTGGCGGCGAAATTCTCGGGCATATCAAACAGATATCGCCCGCAAAAAAAAATTGAAGAAAAGTGAACCGCCGGGCGGCCCGCCGCGTAAGAAAAAATGGAAAAGCGGCGCCCATTCGGGGCCGTATGAAACTCTAACCTTGCTTGATTTAAAGGAGGCAATTATGAACCTGACCACATTTTCCCCCCTGATGCGCTCGACGGTCGGCTTTGACCGCTTTAACGACCTGTTCCAACAGATGGTTGACACGGCGGACAAGCAGTTCGACGCATACCCGCCTTATAACATCGAGAAATCGGGCGACGACCAGTATAAAATCGTGATGGCCGTTGCGGGTTTCACGATGAACGACCTCACCATCACGGCGCAGGGCGAGAGCCTGACCGTCGCCGGCAAGATGGAAGAAAAAAGCCAGGACGAGGGCACGACCTTCCTGCATCGCGGCATCGCGACGCGGAGCTTCCAGCGCACCTTCCGCCTTGCCGACCATATCAAGGTGACGGATGC
>JBDHTU010000259.1:0-2533 GCA_039808805.1 Micavibrio sp. | reverse complement strand
GGCCTCGTCGTCGATGAGATCGTGGATATCACCGAAGAAGTGATCGATATCCAGGTTTCCGCAAACGCCTCCGGCATTGTCGGCAGCGCGATCATCGGCGGCAAGGCGACGGATATCGTCGATATCGGCCACTTCGTCAGCTCGTCGAACAAGGACTGGTTCAAACGCCACGGCGACGAAGCGTTCGGTGACGTTTCCACGCAGGGACGAAAAGTCCTGCTGGTGGATGATTCCCCCTTCTTCCGCAATATGCTCACGCCGCTGCTGAAGGTCGCGGGATACGACGTCACCACGCTGGAAAGCCCGCTCGATGCGCTGGAAATGCGCGAAAGCGGCGAAAGCTTCGATATCATCGTCTCCGACATCGAAATGCCGAAGATGAACGGATTCCAGTTCGCGGAAAAAGTGCGCGAACAAAACAGCCGCTGGAAAGACATCCCGATGGTCGCCCTTACCTCCCATGCGACGCAGCAGGATATCCAGCACGGCATGGGTGTCGGCTTCTCCCGCTACATCGCAAAATTTGACCGCGAAACATTGCTCAGCACCCTCACCGACGCGCTGGTCGAGAATGGAGGCGCGCAATGAGTTCGATCGCCCTCGCCGACAAAACCGACGACGACGCCATCACGCGCGAATTCCTGACCATCATCATCGGGGAGCAGATTTTCGGGATTCCTATTCTCCAAGTGCAGGACGTGCTCGGCCCGCAGAAAGTGACCCGCGTGCCGCTCGCGCCGCGGGCAATCGCCGGCTCCCTGAACCTGCGCGGGCGCATCGTTACCGCCATCGACGTGCGCGCCTGCCTTGGCATGCCGCCGCTGGAACAGACCGGAAAACAGGCGATGAGCGTCGTCGTGGAATATAGCGGGGAACTGTATTCCCTGATGATCGACAAGGTCGGCGATGTTTTGAGCCTGCCCGCCCGTGATTTTGAAAAAAGCCCGCCCACGCTGGATGCGCAGTGGCGCAGCGTGTGCAATGGCATTTATCGCCTGAAAGACAGCCTGCTCGTCGTGCTTGACGTTCCCGGCCTGCTCGACGGGCTGGAACCGAAATAAACGCGTAAACTTGGGGAGTATAACACTATGCCATCATGTCTCGTCGTTGACGACAGCCGCGTCGTTCGCAAAGTCGCAAGGCGCATCGTCGAAGATCTCGGCTTTGCGTGTGAAGAGGCCGAAGACGGCCAGAAAGCCTATGATTACTGCTCAAAACAGATGCCGGATGCCATCCTTCTGGACTGGAACATGCCGGTGATGAGCGGGATCGAATTTCTGGAGAAACTGCGCGCCATGAACGGCGGGCAAGGCCCGAAGGTTGTGTTCTGCACCACCGAAAACGACATGGCGCATATTCAACGAGCGATGAACGCAGGCGCCAACGAATATATTATGAAGCCTTTCGATTCTGAAATCATCGAATCCAAATTTTCGCAGATCGGCCTGATCGGCAACGCCTAAAACCGGTTTGAAAAGGGTTCCGCTATGTCGCCTCTGACGCCGCCGTCCGCCGGCTCCGCCGCTTCGTCCAGCCAGATCCACGTGATGCTGGTGGACGATTCCGCCGTCGTGCGCGGCTTTATCGGCCGGATACTGGAGAGCGACCCTGAAATAAAAATCGTCGCCTCCGTCGCGAATGGGGAACAGGGCGTTTCTTCCGCCGCGCGGCACCACCCGGATATCGTCCTGCTCGACATCGAAATGCCGGTGATGGACGGGATTACGGCCCTGCCGAAAATCCTCGCCGCCTCGCCCGGCGTGCGTGTCGTCATGTGCTCCACCCTCACCGTGCGCAACGCCGAAGTGACGATGAAGGCTCTCCAGCTCGGCGCGACGGACTGCATCGCCAAGCCGACGAATTCCACCGAAATACACGGCGCGGTCGATTTCAAGACCGAAGTGCTGCACAAGATCAAGGCGCTCGGACGGCGCAAGGATGCCGCCTCCTTGTCCCGGCCTGCCCAAAACCTTGCCGCGCCTATCGCGACCGGCACCTATGCGGGCGGGCATGGCGCCACACTGAAACAAAAAACGCCGTATGAACTGCGCCGCCATCTGCCCGGCGAATTCTTCCGCCCCAACCTTCTGGCCATCGGTTCTTCCACCGGCGGGCCGCAGGCATTGTTCAAGGTCGTCTCCAGCTTCAAGGACATCGGCGTGCCGATGATCCTGACCCAGCATATGCCCGCAACCTTCACCAAGATCCTCGCCCAGCACATCACCCAGCATACGGGCGTGCAGGCGTTCGAAGGGGAAAACGGCATGGTGGTTGAAAACAACAAACTCTACGTCGCCCCCGGCGGCAGGCACATGACCTTCACCCGCCGGGACGGGCGCATCGAAATTGTGCTCGACAACGGCCCGGCAGAGAATTTCTGTAAACCCTCCGTCGATCCGATGCTCCGCAGCGCCATCAACATCTGGGGCCCCAAGTTCCTGACCGTGATTCTCACTGGCATGGGACATGACGGGCTTCCCGGCTCTAAACTGGTGGCCGAAGGCGGCGGACGAATCGTCGCCCAGGACCAGGA
>JBDHTU010000258.1:0-2538 GCA_039808805.1 Micavibrio sp. | reverse complement strand
GGGATGACACGGTGTTATGAGCGTGCTAAAACCCGCCCTATGATCGTTCTCGGTATCGAAACCTCCTGCGATGAAACCGCCGTTGCATTGATTGACGGGAAGCGCCGGATTCTGGCCAATCTCGTGCTCAGTCAATTGGAAGAACACAAGGCGTTCGGCGGCGTGGTGCCGGAGATTGCGGCCCGCGCGCACATGGATCATCTTGATACATTAATCAAAGCCGCCATGCAGGATGCAGGTGTGTCTTTTTCAGATCTTACGGGTGTTGCGGCAACGTGCGGCCCCGGCCTGATCGGCGGCGTGATGGTCGGCATGATGGCGGGCAAGGCGATTGCGAGCGCGCATGACCTTCCCTTCATCGCCGTGAACCATCTGGAGGCGCACGCGCTCACCGCCCGCCTGACGCACGATGTCACCTTCCCTTATCTCGTGCTTCTGGTCTCCGGCGGACACACGCAAATTCTCGTGGCCGAAGATGTCGGCCAATACAAGCGCCTGGGCACCACCATCGATGACGCGCTGGGCGAATGTTTCGACAAGGCGGCAAAACTGATGGGCCTCGGTCATCCCGGCGGGCCATTGGTGGAACGCGCGGCGGCGGATTGCACAGATCGCAAAGCGGCGCTTGAAAAATTTCCGCTGCCTGTTCCCATGAAAGGCCGGACGGGATGCGACTTTTCTTTCTCCGGCCTGAAAACCGCCGTGCGCAATCATGTCGAAAAACTTCCCGCAGGCAAGCTGGATTACGCCGATGTCGCGGCGCTGTGTTTTTCGTTTCAGGAAAGCGCGGCGGAAATTGTCGCGGATCGCCTGCGCAATGCCATCGCACAATTCCGTATTTTATACCCGGATATAAAGACGCCGGCGCTGGTCGTTTGCGGCGGCGTTGCGGCAAATGCGCGCATCCGCGCGGAATTGCTCGACTGCGCGCGTGATAACTCCATGGAATTTATTGCACCGCCTCTGGAATTATGCTCGGATAACGGGGCCATGATCGCGTGGACCGGAATTGAACGCCTGAAAAAAAACATGACGGACTCTCTTGCCGCTCCGGCGCGCCCGCGCTGGCCGCTCGATCCGGATGCGGAAACCCGCAAAAAAATTCATTCAACCACATAGGTATATAATAAAATGCAGACAATCGGCATTATCGGCGGCGGCGCGTGGGGTACGGCTCTGGCGCAATCCATGGCGCTCTCCGGCAAAAAATCCGTTCTTTGGGCGCGGGAAGAAGATGTGATCTCCTCCATCAACGGGCGGCATGAAAACACGCCGTTCCTGCCCGGCGTGCAATTGCACGACAACGTCATCGCGACATCAAGCCTTGAGGCCACGGCGAAAACCGATGCGCTGCTCCTCGTCCCGCCGGCGCAACATCTGCGCGCGACGCTGCAATCGCTGAAACCCATTCTGGATGAAAGCAAACCGATTGTTATCTGCGCCAAGGGGGTGGAGATCGAAAGCGGCGCCCTTCTTTCGCAGATCGCGGCGGAAATTCTTCCCAAAAATCCGCTGGCGTTTTTGACCGGCCCCACCTTCGCCGCCGAAATCGCCCGCGGCCTGCCGAGCGCCGTGACGCTCGCAATGGACGACCTTCAGGATGCCACCGCTCTGGCCGAAAAATTAAGCAGCCGGAACCTGCGCATGTACCCTTCCGATGACATGATCGGCGCGCAGGTCGGCGGCGCGGTGAAGAACGTCATCGCCATCGCCTGCGGCATGATCGAAGGAAAGAAACTCGGCGATTCCGCGCGCGCGGCTTTGGTCACGCGCGGCCTGGCCGAAATCGCGCGCCTCGGCGCGGCGCTCGGCGCGAAGAAGGAAACGCTGATGGGTATGTGCGGCGTGGGCGATCTGATCCTCACCTGCTCGTCCATGCAATCGCGGAATTTCTCGCTTGGCGTCGCGCTGGGACAAGGCCAAACCCTCGAAGAAATCCTCGCCAGGCGCAATTCCGTGACGGAAGGCGTCTACACCGCCAGGGCGCTCGCCGTCATGGCAAAAAACAATGCCGTGGAAATGCCGGTCTCCGGCGCGGTGCATGCCTGTCTGTCCGAAGGGATCAGCGTCGATGCGATGATCGAAAAACTGCTCGACCGCCCGCTGAAGAGCGAGGTGTCGTAATGGCGACGAAAAACTACTGGCTGGTGAAATCCGAGCCTTCCGTCTGGTCGTGGGACATGCAGGTCAAAAAAGGCGTGCAGGGATGGGACGGCGTGCGCAATTATCAGGCGGCGAACAACATGAAGGCGATGAAGATCGGCGACCATGCCTTCTTCTATCATTCCAACGAAGGCAAAGAGATCGTCGGTATTGTTGAGGTCGCCAGGGAATATCATCCCGACCCGACGGATGAGAGCGGGAAATTCGGCATGGTGTCGTTCAAGCCGGTAGCCCCGCTCAAAAAACCCGTTACGTTGGCGCAGATCAAGGAAACCAGGGCATTGCAGGATATGGCCTTGATCAAACAATCCCGCCTGTCGGTGCAGCCTGTGACCAAGGCGCAATGGGACATCATCCTGAAAATGGCGGGATGAG
>JBDHTU010000257.1:0-2546 GCA_039808805.1 Micavibrio sp. | reverse complement strand
GACTTCTCACGCTTCTTCTTTTCAGAAGGCTTTTCGTAGTCACGGCGCAGTTTCATTTCGCGGAAGATACCTTCGCGCTGCATTTTCTTTTTCAGAACACGCAGAGCCTGGTCAACATTGTTGTCGCGAACGCTTACAGTTACCAAATCAAATCACCTCTTTCCTTCTAAAAAATCTATGAGTAAAATCATAGATGTAGGCTGTTTCCTACAGACAATCCTGCGGAAAAGCAAGCCTTTATGAAATGCGATAACCACCATTTTAAGCGAAAACCGGGCCTGCGGCAAATCGCGCTGCTGGCCGCGTTCTTGGTTTTCGTGCCGATTCAGGCGCTTAACGCGCAAGTTGGGCGCCCGGCGAACCCGGAAGCCTCAACCCCGGTCCAGCAGGGGCGCGCCGCGTATGGCGCGCGGTACATGGTCGTCACGGCCCATCCGGAGGCGACGCGCGTGGGCGCGGAAATCGTTCGCGGCGGGGGCAGTGCGGCGGATGCCGCCGTGGCGGTGCAACTGGTATTGGGGCTGGTGGAACCGCAAAGCTCCGGCCTCGGCGGCGGGGGCTTCGCCCTTTATTACGACGCCGCCAGCCGCAAGGTTTTCGCCTTCGACGGGCGGGAAACGGCCCCGCAAGAAGCCGGACAATATCTGTTCCGCGGCACGGACGGAAAGCCCATGGAATTCTACGATGCGGCCATTGGCGGCCGCGCGGTCGGCGTGCCCGGCACGTTGCGCCTGCTGGAGATGATCCACGGCAAATTTGGCGCGCGGCCGTGGCGCGATCTTTTTTCGCCGGCCATCACGCTGGCGGAAACCGGGTTCGTGGTGACGCCGCGCCTTGCCGCGCTGGTTGAGATGAACGATCTCAAGCTGAAAAATTTTTCCGCCTCGCGGCTGTATTTCTTTCCCGACGCAATCGACCCGGTGAAAGCGGGGCAGCGCCTGACCAATCCGCCTTACGCCACGACGCTGCGCAAGGTGGCGACGGAAGGGACGGACGCGTTTTACAACGGCGGCATCGCCGAAGATATCGCCCGCGTGGTGC
The DNA here is from genome assembly GCA_039808805.1 of Micavibrio sp. Taxonomy (GTDB): domain Bacteria; phylum Pseudomonadota; class Alphaproteobacteria; order Micavibrionales; family Micavibrionaceae; genus Micavibrio_A. The sequence continues at coordinate 1,505 of JBDHTU010000257.1, read as the reverse complement.
AGGAGGACATTGAAAACCCGGGCCTGCTTTCGCCCGAAGATATGGCAGCCTACAAGGCAATCGAACGTGAAACGCTGTGCGGCGCGTATCGCGGGTATAAAATCTGCACCGTGCCGGAACCGTCATCCGGCGGCCTTTCGTTGCTGATCGCGCTTGGCATTCTCGAACGGTTCGATCTCGCAGCGCTGGGGCCGGGCAATGTCGAAAGCTGGCATTTGATTGCCGAAGCCTCGCGCCTTGCCTTTGCGGACCGCGACCAGTACATGGCCGACCCGCATTACGTTCAGTCACCGGGGCGCATGCTGCTCGATCCCGCCTATCTTCAATCCCGCGCGGCGCTGATTTCCCGCGACAAGGCCAACCCGAAAATCGCACCCGGCGTGCCGCCTGCGTGGGCGAAGATGTTGCCGGGGGGGCAGGAACCCGCCTATCCGAAACCGCCCGGCACGACTCATTTCACCATTGTCGATATGCGCGGCAACATCGTGTCCATGACCAGCAGTATCGAGGACGCGTTCGGGTCCCGCATGTATGTGGACGGTTTCATGCTGAACAACCAGCTCACCGATTTTTCCTTCGTGCCGGAGGTGGACGGAAAACCCGTGGCCAACCGTGTCGAAGGCGGCAAGCGCCCGCGCTCCACCATGGCGCCGGTCATCATGTTCGCGCCGGACGGCACGCCCGCACTCGCCATCGGCTCCGCGGGGGGCAGCGCGATCGTCGGCTACGTTCTCCAGCGTATCGTCGGCATCGTCGACTGGAAGCAGGACCTTGTAACCGCGCTGGCCGCGCCGAACGTGATCAACCGCGGCAAGGAAGTGGAACTGGAAGAGGGGGCCGCGCAGTTTGCGGAATCCCTGCGCGCCAAGGGGCACCCGGTGACGATGAAAGACCTTAACAGCGGGCTGAGCGCCATCCGGTTCGACCGCGGCGCGATGACCGGCGCCGCAGACCCGCGCCGCGAAGGCACGGCCTTTGGCGAATGAATTGTGTGAAAGGATTTAGAGTATGAGCAAGCCCGGCGCATTTACGCTTTCCAAGGACGCCAAGGATTTCGTTTTTTCGAACCTTGACGTTCTGCGCGCGCATTTGAAAATCGTGTTCCCGGCGATGCTGCTGATCACCGTTATCAACCAGATCGGCACGGCGACGGGCCATAAGTGGGTGGAGTTTGTAACGCTGGCGCCGTATCTCGCGCTCTATGCGGCCTTTGCGCTATCGTGGCACCGAAGTTCCCTGATGGGGCCGGACAAGGACCACGCGGTCCATCCTGCGCGTGTCGGCCGCGAAGAATGGATGTTCATCGGGCTTTTCATGGTCCTGACCCTTATTCCCGGCCTGATCGCAGCCTCTATTGGATTTATCGCAGGTTATGCTTCGCATGCTCTGGGAAAAGCGGCGGCCATCGCCCTTATAATTTTCCTGATCACGATTGCCATGGCGCTGATGATTTTCGTGCTGCGCGTGTATTTCATTTTACCGGCGCGGTCCGTGGGCGTGAAGCT
>JBDHTU010000256.1:0-2565 GCA_039808805.1 Micavibrio sp. | reverse complement strand
ATGGCGCGCACACTGTCCGCCATCGCGTTGATGCGCGCATCGGTCAACGTCATACGATCCAGCATCGCGGCGGAAAGGTTTTTATCCACGGCGGCGTCAATATCTTTGAGGTTGGCATTCATCAGGACATCCGTCCCGGCGACAATAGAAGCGGCGAGATTATCCAGCACGGCATCGATCTGCGCGTCCTTTGCCTGAGACAACGTGAACGCCGCCGCGCGGGCGCGCTGACCGAGTTGTTGTATGATGTTTTGGGTTGTCATGATTGCCCCTCAGCCGCGATTATAGGCAAAAGAGGGCGATATGTTAATGAAATAATCAGTTGAGGCTTTTGCCGACGGACTGAATAGCCTGATCGATCAGTTTTTTGTCGTCCAGCGTTTTGGCGACGATTTCGCGGGTCGCTTCCATGGCTAGATCTGCGGCATGGTTCTGAATATCGGCTATCGCCTTTTCTTCGATGCGTTTCAGGCGATCCGCCAGTTGCGCTTCACGGCGGGCCATGGTTTCGGCAAGTTCTTTTTCAGCGGCCTTCTGAACGCCGGCGGCGCTGGCCTTTGCCTGTTCGATGATCTGCGCGGCGCTGGCAGCGGCATCACGTTGCTGTTGCTGAAGTTCTGCAAGAAGGGCGGACGCTTCTTTTTTCAGGCGGTCGGCCGTTTCGATTTCAGATTTAATTTCAGCAATCTTTTTGTCGAGTGCGGCCAGGATCGGCTTAACCGCGAATTTCGCGAAGATCACCACGAAAATCGCAAAGGCGAATCCAACCCAAAGCGTCGTGTTGTGAGAAAGCTGTTCCAACATTACGCGGCCTTTGCCTTTCCGGCGATGGTTTCAACAATGGCCTGCGCCTTCTGGCGGTCCGTGCTGACGCCCGTAATTTTTTCCGCGGCGACGCTGGCGACTTCGGCGGCAACGCCTGTCATCTGCGCCATGGCATTTTGCTTGGCGGCAAGCACGTTTTCTTCCGCCGCGGCCAGGGCAGCATCGGATTTCTTGCGAAACGCTTCCAGTTGTTCGGCGGCGTTACGGGCGGCGGCTGCCTCCACATCCTGCACGGCCTTGAGGGCGGCGCTACGCGCCTGTTCAAGGTCTGTATCATTGCCGGTTTGAATGGATGTTGCCTGTGCGCGCATATCTTCGGCGGTTTTCAGGTTGCCGTCGATCAGAGTCCGGCGTCCTTCAACCGTTTCACCGATAGCAGGCAGGGCCTTCTTCGACATGATCAGGTAAAGGGCGAGGAAGATGATCGCCATCCAGAACAATTGCGGCGTGTAGGTGGTGAAATCCAGCTGCGGCAGGCCGCCGGATTTACCGTGTTCTTCGCCAGCAGCGGTTTCATGACCAGCCGCAGTCACATCATGGGAATCCGTTGTGGCGGATTCATTGATGGTGATGCTGGGCTCCAGTTCCGGCTGGTTCGGCGCCTCTGCGGCGCGCACGGGCGTAAACCCAAAAACGGCAAGGAGCAGGGCGGCCGTTAAAAGCCGTCCTACGCCATGAATGTTTTTCAGGAGCCCGCGCGTCATCGTCTATTAACCGAACAGCAGAGCAGCGCCGATACCGATCGGGATAATGCCGAGGGCTTCGATAAACGCCAGCACGATGAAGAATTTCTCATCGAGGTGCTTTTTGGTTTCAGGGTTGCGTGCAACGCCGGATGCATAAGCAGCCGTGTACAGACCAAGACCGATAGCAGCGCCCAGAGCCGGGAGCATGGCCAGCGCGCCGGCCAGCATTTTCATCGTTGTAACATCCATTTTTCAGTTCCTTTTGGTGGTTAAGATTATTAAAAGCGCCTCAAAAATTTCCTGACATAAACCACACTCAGTGGTGAAGATCAACGGTATCTTTGAGGTAAACACAGGTCAAAATCGCGAACACATACGCCTGGATCAAGGCGACCAGAAATTCAAATGTGATGAGCCCGACATTGATCAACGTGGGGAAGAGGCCGAGCACGGCGTAGCCTGCCCCCATACCGGCAGCCGCAGCGGCAAAACCGGCGACGACTTTCAGCATGATGTGACCCGCCATCATGTTTGCGAACAAACGGACGGACAGCGTGATGGGGCGTACGAAGAAGGAAACGATCTCAATCGCAGCCAGCGGTACGATGAGCCACCATGGAACGCCCGGCGGCGTAAACAGCGACAAAAAGTGCAGGCCGTGATTCATAAAACCGAACACGATGACCATGATAAAGACGAACAGCGCAAGGCCGCCCGTTACAGCCAGGTGGCTGGTGTACGTATAAGAGCCGGGGACGAGGCCGAGCAGGTTGCCCATCAGAACGAAGATGAACAGCGTGAAAATGAACGGGAAATAGCGCGCGCCCTTGGAGCCGATCGTATCACGCACCATAGAGGCAATGAAGTCATACATCATCTCCGCACTGACCTGCAGACGGCCGGGGACCAGCGCTTTCTTGCGCGTGGCGAGCAGCAGGAACGCGGAAGACACGATAACGCCGATCACCATCCACATTGCGGAATTGGTGAAAGACAGGTCGACGCCGTTATATTCGAGGGGGATTTTGCGTTCGATTTCAAATTGATGGATGGG
>JBDHTU010000255.1:0-2573 GCA_039808805.1 Micavibrio sp. | reverse complement strand
TGGCGCGCCCGAAGAGATTCGAACTCCTAACCTTCTGATCCGTAGTCAGATGCTCTATCCAATTGAGCTACGGGCGCATGCCGGGGTGGTTAAGACGGGCGGACCTTACATCAAGCCCCATCCCCGGTGCAAGCCATAAGTTGACACCGCCCTCGCGAAAGTTTTTGTGCATGTTTTAAAGGACGTTAGCCGCCAGCGCTTGACTTGGCAGGTGAATTCGGGCGATTTAAAGCATCCGGATAAAAAACTACTGGCGGCTTTTTTACGCGTCATTGGAAAAAGATATGAAGATCAACATGTTCACCAAATCCACGGTCGGCTTTCTTATTCTGGCTGGCGGAGTCGCCACAGCCTATTTCGGCAGCGTTTCCTCCGCGGCCGCGCAAATCGACATGAAAAAGCGTCCGTCGCTGGTTATCACGAACCAGCCGTCGTCGGCAGGAACCGTTCGCTCCCCGATTTACAGCAAACCTGTGAGAACGCCGGACATCACCCCGTCCCAGATCAGCGGCGGTGCTTACTTCAAGCCAACCGACACCATTGTCGCGCAAAAAGTGAGCGAGTTGAAATCCGATCTTTCCTCCCTTCAATCGCGCGTGAGCAATCTTTCCAGCCAGTTGCGCGGCATGCAAAGCCGCAGCCAGGCCTTGTCGTCCGAATACAACGCCAGCGTCGCGACCATCAACACGCAATTGCAAAGCGGCACCACGCCGGGCAACCCGCGCCTCGTGCAGAAACTGCAAGTGGCACAGACGAATCTCGACAACATGTCGCAAAACGTTGCCGACCTGAACGCCATGGCCGTTGAAGCGGCGAACGCGGCGTCGATGGGGTCCTTCCTTCTGGAAGCCTGCCGTTCCGCTTATGGCCTGTCCGGCGCCGTTGAAGAAGACCATGTCGCCCTCGCCCAGGTTGAAGACCAGGTCGATGCAACCATCGTACAGATCGACCGCGTCCTTAATGAAATCAACGACGACATCACGCGCACCGCCGCGTATCTGAGCGCCGAGCGCAGCAACATCCGCACGCTGTCCCTCGCCGTCACCAACGGTGATTTCTACGGCCCGTCGCTGGCCAGCCGCCCTTTCTCCAGCGCACCGCCGACAACGACGGGCAGCATGGTCCAACCGGTCAGCTTCAACGCCCCGGCCGCCGGCGTTCCGCCGCTCACCAGCCCGCGCCCGCTGGTTAAAATCAAATTCGACCAGCCGAATGTGGATTACGAACAAGCCGTTTACATGGCCGTCAGCGAAGCGATGCAGAAATATCCGAATGCGCGTCTTGAGTTGATCGCCGTGAATCCTGCCGCAGGCAACGCGGCGCAGGTCGCCATCGAAAGCACCCGCGCGCGCCGCAACGCCGAAATGGTTCTCCGCTCCCTGTCGCAAATGGGCATTGATGTCAACAAAATCGACCTCAGCACCCAGCAAAGCCCTGAAGCGAAAACCAACGAAGTCCACCTCTACATCCGGTAGCCTCTTGTGGCAAAAGCCCAGCGCATTCTCAGCGGAACACTGATTTTACTCATTGTCGTCTGCCTGGGTTTTGCCGCCGGTTTTTATGCAAGCCGCATAACGCCGCAGGATAAAGCTTCGCAACCTGCCGCCACTTCCCCCAGTGCAATTGAACATTCCCAGCCGAATGAACGCATCTACCGGATCAGCCCGCCCAGCATCGGCAACGGGCTCATCACCTATGCTCTTCCCGCCCTTACATTCAAAGACGGGCTTTATTTCCAAAAAATGAGCAAAAAAGATGCGGATTCCGCGGATTTGAAAAAAGGACAATCGATCCTTTTGTATGACAAGGACGGAAAACTTCTGGATGCCATGGCGGAGATTACCGCGCTTGGAGAAAATTTTGGAGACACGGACGAACAGATCACCCTGATCGCCAATTTCACACAGCCGGGCATCACGCCCGAATTTATGGTCAGCCGCGGCGAAATCATCACCGGCAAAGAGCAGGACCTCTCTCGCCTTCCCCAGGCCGCCATCGTAAAGGATAGCAATGGTGCGCCCCAAATATGGGAAGCGCATGAAGACGGCTCGGGCAAATACCAGGCAAAACTCGTGCCGCTTCCTGTTGTCAGAACCGAGGGCGATTTCGTCGTGATTGGCATGATGCCCGCCAGCAGCAACTTATTCATCCTGAATCCGGACAAGCATCTGGAAGAAGGCCAGACAATCCAGACGGAAAAAATACTCTATGCCGGGCCGGGCCTGACTATCGATTATGGCGTAAAGAACCGCCTCGATGAAATTACGCAAGCTTACAGCAAAATGGCATCGGTCAATCGCGAGCGGCAGCGCAAGCTCAGCAGAGTCGGCACAAAAGGCGGGTCATGCGGTATACCGGCCGGTTCGGCGCAACGTTTTATCGATACGATCAAAATGAGAAGTTCTCCCCCCGTCTTCAATCCGCCGAATATGTCCATTCCCGGTTCCAAGCAGCCGTAAGATTGCTTCCCTTCCCGACCATGGTATAACAGCGCCGTGGCCTGTCCCCGTAGCTCAGATGGATAGAGCACAGAATTCCTAATTCTGGGGCCGTGGGTTCGAATCCCGCCGGGG
>JBDHTU010000254.1:0-2582 GCA_039808805.1 Micavibrio sp. | reverse complement strand
TCGTTTTTATCGATGTAGTCCTCAACCTCCATCAGATGCACGGAAGGTATGGCGGCATTGGCATTGCGGCGGGAAGACAGGCCGATTGCCGTCAGTCCGGATTTCTTTGCGAGATCGACCAGCTTGGCGCGCGAAATCGAGGCATCGCATTGGATTAACAGGAAAGAATTGTCTTCGCCGGAATTGTCGAACCCTGCCTTGGAAACCACAAGCGCGCGGTAGTCAGGGTTCGGCATGTCCGGGTCCTTGCCATGCGGCAGCGCGACGATGATAGACAGCGGCTCCGGCGCGGCGGGATCGAGATAAGTCCACCATGGCTGCTCCTCCTCGGCCATCGGCCACGGCACCACGGCGAACGTGGTCTTGCCTTCCTTCAACGTGGAGATCGCGGAAGCCGGCGTTGCCGCTTTTTGAAACGGCAGGCAGGAACCGAAATAATCCCGCGCAAGATCCCAGTATTCGGTCATCCCGTCCGGCGCGGCGATGGTGGCCTTCAGCCCCGTCTGGAGCAGCGAGACAGCGCCGACCAGTTCGCGCCAGATGCGCACCACCGCCATCTGGGGCAACACCCCTTCATGGCGGGACAGCAGGCGGCGGATCATCCGCGCCTCACGCGCAGGCTGCACGATCTGGATGTTGTTCTTCTTTTTCTCTTCGCCCACTTTGAGGACGAGCGCCGCCCGCTCCATCAGCGTGTCATGGATGCGGTTATCGAGTTCATCGATCTTCTGGCGGATAGCGTCCAGTTCCGGAGAATTGTACGGTTTCGGCGCGGCGGGCGAGGTTTTCTTATCAGGCATGGACGAACGGTTGATCCCTGTTATATAGCTATGCTGGAAAGCCCTTAGTTTTACTAGGGTTGGGAAAGGAAATCAATTCATGCCTCTGGTCAAAAATTCAGCCCTGCCCACCTTCGACCGCCTGATACAGGAAGGCCGCACGGTTTTGGAGCCGGGCCGCGCCAGCCAGCAGGACATCCGGGAATTGCATATCGGGTTCCTGAACATGATGCCGGACGCCGCATTGGAGGCCGCCGAGCGGCAGTTTTTCCGCCTGATCGGGGAATCGAACCGTATCGTGCAGATCCATATCCACCCCTTTACCCTGCCCATCGTCGAGCGCGGCGAAACCGCCCGCCAGCATATTGAAACCCATTATGAAAGCGTCGAACAGATCAAGGCGCAGGGGCTGGACGCGCTGGTCATCACGGGAGCGAACGAAGAAACCAACCCGCATGTCAGCGACGAAGCCTATTGGGGGCCGCTCAAAGATATCCTCGCATGGTCCCACGAAAACGTAACATCGACGCTGTGTTCGTGCCTCGCCAGCCATGCCGCCCTGACTTATTCCTATGGCCAGGCGCCGAAATGGCGTGATGACAAGCGGTGGGGCGTGTACCGCCACAAGGTGATGGATTGCGGCCATCCCATCGTCAAGGGCATGAACACGGTGTTCGACGTGCCGCATTCCCGTTATTCGGAAATCACGCGCGGGCAGTTTGAAAAAGCGGGCATGCGCATCCTCGTGGAAAGCCCGGAGGCCGGAGTTCACATGGCGACCAGCCACGACGGCCTGCGCCTGATCTGTTTCCAGGGACACCCGGAATACGACATGTTCAGCCTTTTGAAGGAATACCGCCGGGAGGTGCAGAATTATATCGAGCACAAGCGTCCCGATTATCCCCCCTTCCCCGAACATTATTTCGATGCGCGGGCGCAGGAAGTCGCCGCCGCCTATAAAAACGAAGTGGTGGACAGCGGCGGAGACGGAAAGCCGTTCCCGGAGGAAGAAATTGCGGCCCTGCTGGAAAACAGCTGGGCAGACAGCGCCCGTTCCGCCATCGGCGCGTGGGTCGGCCTTGTTTACCAGGTTACGAACGTGGACCGCCGCAAGCCGTTCATGGACGGGATCGACCCGGAAAATCCGCTGGGCATTGCCTAGACAGGTTCCGGTTTTACCGCGGCAGGCTTAGGCGCACGGTAAGTTTCGGCGCTACGCGCGGCCCGGCCCGTTCCGGCATAAATCTGTTTCGAGGCTTCCACGAAAATCAATCCGCCCATGGCGGGATAGAGTTTTTCCCCGATCCGTTCCCAAAGACCCGCAGAGCGCAGCAGGGTCTGGTTGTGAAACGGCGGTATGAAAAGCCCGTGTTCGCTGCGTTCGGGAATGAACAGGTTTTCTTTCAGGAATTCTTCGACCTGCCCCGCCGAATAAGGCGTGCCGCGGCCAAAGGGGGTCCAGTCCGCCCGCGCCCAGAGGCCGATGCGGTTCGGCACGACGATCAGGATGCGCCCGTTGCTTTTGAGGACGCGCCAGAATTCTTCGAACGCGGGTTGCAAGAAGCCGGTAAATTCGAGGGAATGGATCAACAGGATGCGATCAATGGAATTCGTTTCGAACGGCAGATCGGTTTCATCCGCAAGGCAGACCAGATTGTCTTTGTCCGTGGGCCAGTGATGCACCCCCTGCCCCGTGAACATCACGCATACGGTGCGTTCGGATGTTTCCTCGGACCCGCGCAGGAAGGATACCGCATAGCCCGCACCGAGAATCCGCAAGCCGTGTACATCCGGCCACATCTT
>JBDHTU010000253.1:0-2610 GCA_039808805.1 Micavibrio sp. | reverse complement strand
GCGAATTCATCGAACAGCTTGATGTCTTTCAACCGGCCGCCGCGGCGGGAAAGGGTGGGCAGCGCCTCGATCGCCCGCCCGGCGGATTTAAATGTATCGATCAGGTTGTGAAAAGTGATGGGGCCGACATTTTCCGTGCGGATCAGGCGCAGCCATGCAATCTTTTCCCTGTCGTCCAGGGTTGCCGTTTGTTTGGTTGCGGGGAACAAAGTCACTTTTTCTGCCCTATCTTCGGCTCTTCGCGCGCGATCAGGCGGCGGATGTTCGCGCGGTGCTTGATGAAAACCAGCGTGGCGATAATGCCGCAAAACCCGGTGAGGTTCGCATCGTGATAAAGGAAATGCGCAATGATCGGCGCGCAGGCCACCGCGACGAGGGCGGACAGCGAAGAATAGCGCGTGATCACGGCGGTCAAAAGCCAGATACCGCAAGCCGCGACGCCGATGATCGGCTTGATCGCCAGCAGCGTGCCCAGCGTTGTGGCGACGCCCTTGCCGCCCTTGAATTTCAGCCAGACGGGATAAAGATGCCCGATCAGCGCGAAAAATCCCGCGAGCATTGCCAGTTCGAACGTCGCGAAGTAAAGCGTGACGCCGACAGCTATCGCGCCTTTGAGGGAGTCGAGGATCAGCGTGGCAAGCGCGAGGCCCTTGTTGCCTGTGCGCAAGACGTTGGTCGCGCCGATATTGCCCGAGCCGATAGCGCGGATGTCGCCATAGCCGCCAAGCCGCGTGAGGATCAGCCCGAACGGGACAGAGCCGAGAAGATAAGAGGCAATAACGACAATGGCGTATTCCATTTTTTACACCGTCATGCCCGCAAAGGCGGGCATCCAGAACTTAGAGGGTTTCATACAAGTCGTTCCATTGTGGGTTCAGTTCTTCTATCATCCGTAGTTTCCACTGTCTTTCCCACTTTTTAATCTGTTTTTCTCTTATTATCGCTTCGCTTATGTCGTCGTGAACTTCAAACCATACAAGGGTTTTCAGAGTATACTTTTTTGAAAATCCCTCTATCAACCCTTCTTTATGCTCATAGATTCTCTTTTTAAGATCGGACGTCACACCGGTATACAGTGTGCCATTTCTGTGATTGCTTATTATATAAACGTAAGATCCTAAAAGCCTCATCGTTATACGCATTCTGGATGCCCGCCTTCGCGGGCATGACGAAGTGTTTTATACAGCGTTTTTCTCCTTCAGCAAAAGATCCAGCACGGCCATGCGCACGGCGACGCCGTTCTTCACCTGCTCGTCATACAGGAAGCGGGTTTTATCGTCGGCGAGGCCGTCCGAAATCTGGATGTTGCGCAGATAAGGGCCGGGGTCGAGCAGGATGGCGTTATCCTTGGCATAGGCCAGCTTTTCATGCGTCATGCCGTAATCGCGGTAATAATCGTTGTCGTCGATCATGACTTTTTCCATGCGCTCTTTTTGCGGACGGATGGTCATCACCACATCCGCGCCGGTCAGGCCGTCTTTCATGGATTCGAATTTCCTGATGCCTTCGGCCGGGAATTTTTCCGGCATCAGGAGCGCGGGGGCCACGACATGCACTTTTGCGCCCATCTTCGTGAGCAGGATCATATTCGAAGACGCCACGCGGCTATGCGCGATATCGCCGACGATGGCGACGGTCAGTCCGTCAAGCTTTCCGAAATGGCGGCGCATGGTCAGCGCGTCGAGCAGCGCCTGCGTCGGATGTTCGCGCCAGCTATCGCCCGCATTGATAACGGGGCAGTCCACGCGGTTCGCGACGAAGCGGGGCGCGTTGTATTCGCTATGGCGGATGACGATGGCGTCGGGCCTCATGGCGTTGAGCGTCCGGATCGTGTCCGAAAAGCTTTCGCCTTTTTTAAGGGAGCTTGTTTCCGGGTTCCAGTTGACGACGTCCGCGCCCAGCCGTTTGGCCGCGATTTCAAACGACGTGCAGGTGCGGGTTGAATGTTCAAAGAACAAGGTCAGGATGACCGCGCCGCGCAGCGTGTCCAGCGCATGGGTTTTGTCATCCATGCGGTCCGCGTAACAATCGCCGAGGTCGAGAAGGGTGGTAATGTCCTGAGGCGATAAATCTTCGATACCGACGAGATGGCCGTGGCGGAAGGCTGCGCGATCCACCGTTTCAGGAGTTTTGCTTGAAAGATTTTTTGTGTTCATCAAAACCGGATGATTACAGCCGGATGCGCCAAAGCGCAAGCATTGCGGCGCAGTTATGCACCGCGCCTTCGCCTCAAATAATGTTTTTGGCTTTCAGATCAGCGAGTTCGCCCTCGCTGAGGCCAAGCAGCGCTGAGAGCACTTCGCCCGTATGCTGGCCCAGCGTCGGCGGCGAATGCCTGTAGGAAACCGGCGTTTCCGAGAGGTGGAACGGGCTGCCGACAAGATGAACGGGGCCGGGGCTTTGGGGATGTGGCATCTGAATCTCCATACCGCGCGCCTGTACTTGGTCCATCGCGAACACCTGCCCGACCGACTGCACCGGGGCCGCGGGAATGTCGATATCCCGGAACAAGGATATCCAGTCCGCCGCGCTGCGGGTTTTCAGGATGTCTTCGATCATGGGGATAAGGACGTCGCGGTTTTGCACGCGCGCATCGTTGCGTGCGAAATT
>JBDHTU010000252.1:0-2613 GCA_039808805.1 Micavibrio sp. | reverse complement strand
GGCGCCTGCGGTGCAGGTGAAACAGGTGCGGGCGCTTTTGGTGCCGGGGCCTGCGGTGCGGGACCGTCGACCGCGGGACCTTTCAGGGCGAAATCGTTCGCGGCTTCGAGCTTTTGAATATAGCCCGGATCTTTCATCGTTACGCGAATAGAGCCGAGGATCGGCGCGAAATTCGGATTGCTGTTGGCGATTTCCGCGACATTGCCAAGCGTAACGGCAAAGCCTTTGCGTTTCTGGTCGATAATGGAATCACCGATTTTTTTCAGCGTTTCCCACGATGTCGTGTCTTTGTTTCCTTCAAAATCCATACGCGCGGCCTGCGTCGGGGACATACCGTTGCTGAGCGCGGCTTCAAATGCGCGTGCGGCGGATTGCAGGGCATGACCGCACCATCCCAGGATTACGCCTTCGGCAAGATGTTCGTTTTGCAGGTTTGCGGCGGCAATCAGCGGGCGTCCGCTTTCCTCTATCACGCCGCGCGCGATGGCTTCTTCAAATGTGCGTTCCATGATCTCGCGGTGGAGCATCTGGTTCATTTCCTGGTTTGCAAAGGCGTTATGGGTGGTTTTGATGCGCCCGCCTTCCACAGGGGTGAGCGCCGTAATATCCGCAACCAGGTGGCCCGTCGCGCGCACGAACGGATCCTCGCTGGTATGCACGGCGCAGCCGAGGATCAAATCCTTTTCAATGTTGCGCCATGCCATATCCTGCGCCGGCTCGGAAAATCCCCACCATTGGCGAATGCTCCGGTCATCGAACGTCTGGCCGATTTCCATCGCCAGCTGGCGCGCGAAATGCATGTATTTTGTGCGCTGGGGTTGTAACGCGACGAGTTCTTTGTAAGCGTAGCGAGCGGATTCCAATGCGATGACGAACGGGTAATCCTCCGCCCGGCGTTCTACGATCTGTGAAATGGAATCAGATGCGCGTTGATGCGCGATGATCTCCAGGGCGTCGTCTTCGCCCTGAAGGCCGCTCATCACGGCGGCGAATACGTCCGCCTGAAGATTGAGCCGGGCGAGGTTCATGGGAGAGCGTTTCGGGATCATGGGGCCGGACCGGAATTTTGCGACATATTCCGGCCTGCGGCGCACCTCGATCAAATCGATCGCATGCCAGATAAGATGATAGATCGTGCGGCGAAGATCCTTGGCCGTCGCGATATCGTCGATGTTCAGGTTGAAGAGGGCAAGGATGCTGTCGCTGGAGGCGAGCCCCATCCATTTCACTTCATGGTGGATCGCCATGCCGAGAAAGCTGGACTTTTCGCGGTTATTGTTTTTTTCAAGAATGGTCTGGGCGATTTTTCCGGCAGGATGCTTGTGGGCCTTATGGTCGCGAAGCGATACGACTTCCTGAAACGCGCCGGCCGTGTGCGGGATGAACATGGTCTGCAGGTTCGGGTATAAATCCTGAACCTGTCTTCCTGCCAACTGGCAGATTTCCTGCAATGTTTCCGTTTTCACGGCCATCGTCGTTGCTGCCCCTACACGTATCGGTAAAATTTTATCTTTTATAGGTTAACAAAGCCTCAAGACGGCCCGAAGAGCCTTGAAAAACGCCGGGTTACGGCAAACGAGGGACTGGACGGCGTGGGGAAAAAGTGTAGGATGCAGGGCAATCGGGAAAGAAGGATTTATAAGAAGACCATGACAGAAACCGCGAAAAACTGGCTGGCTGGCAAAAAGGGCGTCATCATGGGCGTCGCTAATGACCGCTCCATAGCCTGGGGTATCTCCAAAGCCGCGCACGAAGCCGGGGCTGAATTGGCCTTTACCTACCAGGGAGAGGCGCTGGAAAAACGCGTGCGCCCGCTGGCGGACAGCATTGGGTCTGACATTGTCCTTCCCTGCGATGTGACCAACATGGAATCCATCGAACAAGTCTTTGACGCCATTGGGAAAAAATGGGGAAAGATCGACTTTGTCGTTCATGCCATCGCCTTTTCGGACAAAAATGAGCTGGATGGCCTGTACCTCAACACCACGCGCGATAACTTCCTGAAAACGATGGATATTTCCGTCTACTCCTTTACGGCTGTGGCGCAAAAGGCCGCGCCGCTGATGACGGACGGCGGCAGCCTTGTGACCCTGACCTATTACGGCGCCGAGCGCGTGATGCCGCATTACAACGTGATGGGCGTGGCGAAAGCCGCGCTGGAAGCCTCCGTTCGCTACCTGGCGGCCGATCTCGGCCCGCAGGGCGTGCGCGTCAACGCGATTTCGGCTGGGCCGATCAAGACCTTGGCTGCCAGCGGCATTGGCGATTTCCGCTACATTCTGAAATGGAATGAACTGAACAGCCCGCTCCGCCGCAACGTCACGATTGACGATGTTGGGCGCTCCGGCCTGTTCCTGCTGTCTGATCTTGGCTCCGGCGTCACCGGCGAAGTGCTGCATGTCGATTCCGGTTATCATACGGTTGGCATGTGTTCGGTTGAATCCGCCGCCGAAACGGCCGAACTTTTGCAGTCCATCGCTCCGAAAAATGAGGATAAGGCTGCCTGATGCGCCTCACGCTTCGTGTTCTTTGCGTCTTGATGCTTTGTTTGCTGTGCGCTGGCGCTTATGCGGATGATGGCCGTCCGCCGAAAAAGCTGGTGGACGATTTGTC
>JBDHTU010000251.1:0-2643 GCA_039808805.1 Micavibrio sp. | reverse complement strand
CCGCGGAGCAGGCCCTTGATTTCATCGCCGCTCAGCATCTCGTATTCGAGCAGCGCCTTGGCCACCGCGTGCAGTTCATCCATGTGCGTGGTCAAAACTTCCGTCGCGCGGGCATAGGCGTTCTGGACGATCATCTTGATCTCCGCGTCGATAATCGCCGCCGTGTCGTCGGACAGGTTCTTGGACTGCGCGACAGAGTGGCCCAGGAACACTTCTTCCTGGTTGGCGGAATACAGGATCGGGCCGAGCTTGTCGGACATGCCCCATTCGGTCACCATGCGGCGCGCCATGTCGGTCGCCATGCGGATGTCCGAACTTGCGCCCGTCGTCACTTTTTCATGGCCGAAGATCAGTTCTTCGGCGATACGGCCGCCCATCGCCACGGCAAGGTCGGCTTTCAGTTTCGCCTTGGACAAGGAAATGCGGTCGCCTTCCGGCAGGCGCATTACCATGCCGAGCGCGCGGCCGCGCGGGATGATCGTCGCCTTGTGGATCGGATCGGATTCCGTTTCGTGCAGGGCGACCACGGCGTGGCCGGCCTCGTGATAGGCGGTAAGTTTTTTCTCCTGTTCGGTCATGACCATGGATTTGCGCTCCGCGCCCATCATGACCTTGTCTTTTGCGTCTTCAAATTCCTGCATACCGACGACGCGCTTGCCGCGGCGGGCGGCCAGAAGCGCCGCCTCGTTGACGAGGTTGGCAAGGTCCGCGCCGGAAAATCCGGGCGTTCCGCGCGCCAGCGTTACGGCGCTGACATTCTGCGCCAGCGGCACTTTTTTCATGTGAACGCCGAGGATGCGCTCGCGCCCCTTGATATCGGGCAGCGGCACGACCACCTGGCGGTCGAAACGGCCGGGGCGCAGCAGCGCGGGGTCGAGGACGTCCGGACGGTTGGTCGCGGCGATCAGGATCACGCCCTCGTTCGCCTCGAATCCGTCCATCTCCACCAGAAGCTGGTTGAGCGTCTGTTCGCGCTCGTCATTCCCGCCGCCGAGGCCCGCGCCGCGATGACGACCGACCGCGTCGATCTCGTCGATGAAGATGATGCAGGGCGCGTTCTTTTTCGCCTGCTCGAACATGTCGCGCACGCGGGATGCGCCGACGCCGACAAACATCTCGACGAAGTCGGAACCGGAGATTGTGAAGAACGGCACGTTGGCTTCGCCCGCGACGGCGCGCGCGGTCAGCGTCTTACCCGTTCCCGGCGGACCGACGAGCAGCGCGCCCTTGGGAATCTTTCCGCCGAGGCGCTGGAATTTCTGCGGGTCTTTCAGGAATTCGACGATCTCCTGAAGCTCGACCTTGGCTTCTTCGATCCCCGCGACGTCCTCGAACGTCACGCGGCCGTGTTTTTCGGTCAGTAGGCGTGCGCGGCTTTTGCCGAATCCCATCGCGCCGCCGCCGCCCTTGCCCTGCATCTGGCGCATGAAGAATATCCAGACGCCGATGAGGAGCAGCATCGGGAACCACGAAATCAGGATACCGGCCAGGCTGAGTTTCTCCGGATCTTCCGCTTCGGCGGTAATTTTCACGCCCGTGCCGGACAGGCGGTCGATCACGTTCTCACCCACCGGGAAACGCGCCTTGAACGCATCGCCGCCCGAGGTGAAATGGCCGGACACTTCCTGCCCCTTGATCGTGACATCGGAAATACGGCCCGCGCGCGCCTCGTCCATGAAATCGCTGTAGGCGATGGTTTCCATTTTGCCCGCGTTCGGCCCCGCCCCCTGATTGCTTTGCAGGACATTGAACAGGAAGACCACCAAAAAGCCGATGGCGAGCCAGAACATCAGATTGCGACCGTAACCGTTCACGCGAAAAATCCTTATAAAAGCCGTGCTTGCTAACTTGTACGTATCTTAAGAGCAAATAGACCGCTTGTCCAAACAAACAAGCCGGAATCCTTGCCATATTGTATCTCCGCAAGAATGAAAACGGCCTTAAGGGCTGGGCGCGTTTTCCGGCACGGGCAAGGGATTGCCAAGGATATCGGTGGCCTTTTGCCCGCCCTTGCCGACCCGTTCCGCGCCGTAGCGAAGCATATAATACGGCTTGCTGAAGTAAAGTTCGGCCACGACCTCGGTTTCCCCGAACTTCCACGTCGTGCGGCGGCGCAGGTCGCCGCTGCGCAGCGCCCGGCCCCAGAACTTGGGATAGCCGAAGTAAGTTTTGTCTTTCCACAGGAAATCGTCCGCGCCCGGCGCGCCATATTCGCCTTCAAGGCTGCGCACCATATCCTCGTACCGGTTCAAAACCGCGTTGCTGTCGGGCTCGGAATATTCCTGATATTCATAGTTCGCGCGCCACAACTTCCCGTCATTGAAATCATACCGGATCAGGCGGCGGTAATCCGTCTTCGAAGGACGTTCCAGAAAGTAAAAAGACCCGGCTTCGTTCTTGTAAAACTTCGCAGTTTCGTATTTTTGTACATCGCTCGGCGTCACGCCCCACACAAAGCCGCGAAAATCGCCATGGCCTTGCGCGCGGGCCAATGGCGCCGTGAAAAGGCAAATCAGGAGTAGAAAGCAAAACCGCACTTTATCGTTCCTTTCCAATCCATAATGTCGCATGGCGAAGGTCTTTTGCAAAGATGCAGCCGCCAAGCGTCGCCCCCTTGAAATCATCGTCGTAGAGGATGCGGGC
>JBDHTU010000250.1:0-2651 GCA_039808805.1 Micavibrio sp. | reverse complement strand
CCATGGTCGTTGCCGAGCGCCTGATCGTAGACTTCTTCAAACTGGCGGACAAAACGGCTGACATAATTCCGGAATTCGGAATCGCCCGTATATTTGTCGCGAATCTTGTCCATCGGCAGGCGGTCGCCCATTTCCACGAGGCGGCGCGTAAAGGCCGGGATATCGCCCTTCTGGTACGATTTCCACGTCTTTTCCTGAATTTCGCCTTCCAGCATGCGGGTAACATCCACGGACAGCGAATGCAGAGATTCCACCACGAATTTAGCCGAAGACATAAACGCTTCGCGCTTCGCTTTCCATTCGGCGTCGCGGATGGTTTCGATCTGGCGCGTCGCGTCCTGCGCCGCCTTGAACATCGCGTTCGACTGGCGGGAGAAGGTGCTGGATGCGTCTTCCGATGCCTTGAGAGCCTTGGTTGAAACGACCACCAGACGCTCCGCCTCTTCCGAAAGACGCTCGCGCACCGTTTCGATCCGGGTGGAAACATCCTTTGCCATGCCGTCGACATCGCCCAGCTTGGTCGCCATAACGGACACGGCACGGCTGACCGTATCGGCGGCACGGTTCCCGGCCTCGGCCACAGAGTCTGCCTGCACGGACAGTTCGTTGCCGTATTCGCGGGAGGTGACGAGCGAGATTTTCATCTGTTCCGATACTTCGCGGGCGCGGAGAGCAAAAGAATCCCCCGCCTTCTTGAGTTCCAGCAGCGTGGCTTCGGAGGATTTAAGCAGTTGCTCAGCCTCCCTTTGAACGCTGGCCACGAGGTCACGGCCAAAGTTGACAGCATCGTCACCGGACTGTTTGAGCTTGCGCCCTTCTTCCAATGCCTTTTCCCCGGCAAGGTCGAACCGTTGTGCGGCATCTTCTGCGGCGGTTTCCGCATGGTTCGCCTGGCGAATGAATTCTTCTCCTGCATCCTTCATCTGTGCCACGGCCTGCCCTACCGAAACCGTCAGGTCCTGGAACTGTTCGGCAATCGCCTTCTGCACGGCCTCGATCTTCAGCAAGGCCTGATCGGTTGCAAGGTGGATGTCGGACGCCTGGTTGTTCAGCGTGGATTCGATGGTGCGCATCTTGTCGCTCGCGCTGGCGGCGGCAGATTCGATATCGTCCACCCGGTCGCGCAAATGATCCGCGCTGGTCACCAAAATGGTCGAAGCCTGATCCGCCCCTTCTTTCAGCTTGTTCAACCGCTCATCGAAAATATTGCCGATTTCGGACAGACGGTTCAGGTTGCTGTGCGTCGTGTCGTCAAAATCCGTACGCAGCGCTTCCAGGCGTTCGCGCGCCGTCGTCGCCTGATCCACGGCCTTGATGTAGACGGGCTCGATACCGGACGCCGTGCGTTGCAGGGATTCGGCCACGTTTTCCATGGCATCCCGCGCCTTTTCGCTTTCATCGCGCAGCGAAAGGATGCGGCCGGACAGGCGATCTTCCAAAGATGTCAGGTCCGTAATGGTTGTCTGCGTGCTGCGGGAAATTTCGTCGCAACTTTCGGAAATCGTGCCGTTGAGACGGGAGATGTCGTCCTGCGCGGTGTGCGACAGGCCGGACAGGCGGCCCGCCTGTTCCTCCAGCGCGGCACGAACGGATTCGATGCGTTCAAGGCTTTCCGCGACCTGACGGCCCAGATCGTCCTTTTGCGTGCCCATCTGCTCGGTGATCGTGCGCGAATGACCTGCAATCTGCCCGGCAAGGATGGAAATTTCCTGCGCTTGCGAGCGAAGCAGGTCGCGGATTTTCGCGGCATTTTCCGTCGCCTTGTCGGACGCGTCGGTCAGGTCCTTCACGCGGCGGGTCAGCGTCGTTGCGATAGCGTCATGTTTAATGTCAGCGTCGGTTACGGCACGCGTGACAGCCTGCAACGGCGAAGACAGCGCTTCGCGCACATTCTCGATACGCTCGGTAAGCGTCGCCTGCGCAACGTTGATTTTCTCAACCTGCTCTTCGACGGAAGCAGAGAGTTTGTTGACCTGTTCATCCGCCATGCTGGTGGCCGCCTGAATTTGTTCGCGGCTTTTTTCCAGCATCTTTACGATGTTTTCGACATGTTCGATGTTTCCGGCCCCGGCCTCGTTCAACTGGTCGATGTTCGTCTTGGTCGTCGAGATCATATTCTCCGCCTGCTTTTGCGCATCGTCCGTGGCGCGCGACAGGGATTCGATCGCGCGGCGCACGGCGGAACTGATGCTCTCCGCACCGGACAGCGCAACGGCCATGCCTTCGGACAGCTTGTTTGCCGTTTGGGTGCCGATATCGTCGATGGCGTTCACTTTCGTATCGATACCGTCGATCGCTTCGCGCAGTTTGGCGGCCCGCTCTTCCAGGCGTGTTTCAAGGTTTTCGGTTTTCGTAGAGATGTCGTCCACGGCATTTTGAATTACGCCGACACCGCTGTTCAGGCGGCCCGCGATGCTTTCCGCCTCGGTTGCAAGGTCCTTCGCACCTTTGTCGAGCGCTTCACGGTTTTCCTGAATGGTCTCGCCCGCCTTGGTCATGGAATCGACCGTGCGCTTGGTCATGTCTTCCAGGTCTTTGATCTGGCCCTGCAACGCTTCGCCAAGGCGCGCGGTTTCCTCGCTCACCTGCGCGGTCGCACCGGACAGGTCTTTTTTATGAGTATCAAAATCGCCGGACAGTTTTTCCAGCTT
>JBDHTU010000249.1:0-2716 GCA_039808805.1 Micavibrio sp. | reverse complement strand
GCCAGAATGGCGGCAGAGTCCGAAAGCCAGTATGCATAGGCTTTGATCACGATCAGTACAGCCACAGTGCCCATCGCCCAAAAGGACGCGAACATCGCATAGCGCGGTTCAATCTTGTCAGGTGCTGTTTCGTTCATATCAGCAGACTATAAAGAAACCGGCCGCTTCTGCATAGGGCGAAGCAGCCGGTATCACATGGCGTCAGACTGGACAGAATGCGTTATATGCCGCCCATCCGCCCTTCACGCTCACTGTGTTCTTTTGTGTCCCGCGCTGTATTGTCGACGGAATATTTGTTCGTGCGCGGCAGACCGTCCGCCTGATATTCCTGCGCTTCCGTTCGTTCGCTCTCCGTGTTCAGTTCGGCATCCTGCCCGAACCCGTAATTTACCTGATTGGGCTCGTTTTCAATACCCGGATCGGCATCGTCTTCAGGATATTCTTTCTGATCCTTTTTGCGGGCCCCCGGACTGACCACATCGGGACCGGCTTTTTTCAATTTATCGAGGCTGGTATCGGTCGGCTGGACAGGCATGGCATCCTCCTTGTTTTTGTCCATAACAAACCCGCGGAACCGGCCGAAAGTTCCGGATTTGAGCCCAAAGCTGTGAATTTATCTGGAAAATGCCGGCGGTCCGCTTTGCCCTTGCCGCGCAGAATGGTATGGTCCTTGCATTCTCTGCCTTTGAAGTATTCTGATCGCCTTCCCAACACCATTTATTAGAGAGCCTTTTTGACCGCCATGCAGTATTCCAGAGCCTCCATCGCCGGCGCCGCTGTCGGGTTCCTGCTGATCATCACCGCGATCCTGCTGGGCACGCGCAACGTGCTGGGGTTCCTGAGCATCGAGGGGCTGATGATCGTTATCGGCGGCTCCCTTGCCGTCGCCTTTATGAGCTTTGAAGCAAATTACGTGCTGGAAGCGCTGCGCTCCATCGGGCTGATGTTCAAACGGGCCGAAGCCACGCATGAAAATCTTCAAAAAGACCTGGTTGAAATCATCGGCTGGGCGCGCATCGTCAAAGACCGCGGCCTCCTCGGCCTCGAAAACGAAACGGGCAAACAGGGCATTTACGACCCGTTCGTGCGCTACGGCATCGATATGGTGGTTTCAAATTACGATCCGGAAGACGTGCGCGGTATGATGGAAACAGCCGCCAACGCCGCCTATGAACGGTCCACCATCCCCTCCCGGGTCCTCATGGCCATGGCCGGACATGCGCCTGCCTTCGGCATGGTCGGCACACTGGTCGGAATGGTGATCATGCTGGGAGATCTGGATGGCGACATGTCCGGCATCGGGGCAGGTCTTGCCATTTCCCTGCTGGCGACGTTGTACGGTGTTGTGACAGCGCGGATGCTTTATATGCCCGCTGCCTCCAAGCTTCAGCAAAAACAGGAGGCCCTGCGCTTCAGAAACCAGCTGATCACCGAAGGCATGGTGCTGCTCGTCGCCAACCGCTCTCCGCGTTATATCCAGGACCGCCTGAACTCCTTCCTGCGGTTCGAAAGTCACTATGACATCGACGCACGGTATAAGGAGATCAAGATATGAGCCGCGGTGGCTGGAGAAACCGGCGCGCCTCTTCGGAAGAGGCCCATGTCGACGACTGGCTGATGACCTATGCCGACATGATCACGCTGCTGCTGTGCTTCTTTGCCGTGTTCATCGCCATCGCCGTTCCGGACGAAGAAAAATTCGAGGAAGCCAAGCAGCAGGTGGTTGAGCAGTTCAAGGGAGATTCCCAGAACCTGAAAGGCCACTATGCCCTGCCGCCCGCGCCGAACGACACGCCGCCATCATCGGAAATGCCCTTCGAAGCCCTGCCGTCCATCGTTGACCGTTTCAACAAAGATGAGAACGATGCCGTTGAAATTGAAAAAGGCGACCGCATCACCACGATCGAAATGAACAGCGCGCCGTTTTTTGAAAAAGGCTCCGCCGTGCTCAGCGCCGAAGGCTTGAAAGTGCTTTCCGACCTGCGCGAGTCGATCCTGTCCGACGAATATAAGGATTACACCATTTCTGTCGAAGGCTATACGGACGATTCCCCGATCAATACCCCGCAATTCCCCTCGAACTGGGAGCTGTCCACTGCCCGTGCGGCATCCGTCGTCCGCTCAATGATCGATATTGGCATACCCGCGGAACGGCTGCGAGCGGTCGGGTTCGGCGAGACTATGCCAAAAGTCCCCAACCGGGACGAATCCGGCAACGCAATCCCGGACAACCAGGCGCAGAACCGCCGGGTCGTGATAAGGCTTGAGAAGATTACAAAACAGAAATAAGTTGGTTTGTCCCAAGGGTCGCCTTCGGACGGTAACCTTCAGGGAGAGCGCCATGTCACAATTGTTCCGCCGCAAAGTCCACAATGCCGATCTTGAAGAGTCAGGCCTGCGCAAGGTGCTTTCGGCGTTCGACCTTACCCTGCTCGGCATCGGCGCCATCATTGGCACGGGAATCTTCGTCCTGACCGGGACGGCAGCCGCGACCCAGTCCGGCCCGGCCGTTGTCCTCTCCTTCGTCGTCGCGGGCGTCGCCTGTACCTTTGCCGCCCTCGCCTATGCCGAACTGGCTTCCAGCGTCGGCGGCTGCGGATCGGCCTATGGTTATTCCTATGCAGCGTTCGGCGAATTGATGGCATGGATCATCGGCTGGGACCTGATCCTCGAATACGGCGTGTCCGTTGCCGCCGTGGCGGTGGGATGGAGCGGA
>JBDHTU010000248.1:0-2758 GCA_039808805.1 Micavibrio sp. | reverse complement strand
GCCGTTCTGACCAGCGCGTGTTTTTTCTTGCCCGCCGACAGCTTGATATAGCCGTCCTGCGTGAGGTCGTTCGCCGCGACCGTGGCGGCGATGTCGGTGATGGCGACGTCGTTGCATTTCGCGCCGCCGCCTTCGATCAGGCGTTTGACTTCGCCTTTCGAGGCTGCGAGGCCCGCCTGCACGAACAGGTCGAGCACGGAGATGCCTTTTTCGAGGGCCGCTTTGTCCACGTCGATGGACGGCAGGTCGCCGCCTACGCCGCCCTGTTCGAACACTTTCCTGGCGGTTTCGGCAGCGGCCAGCGCTTCGGTTTCGCCGCGGCAGAGTTTTGTCGCCTCGTGCGCGAGGATCTTTTTCGCCTCGTTGATTTCAGACCCCTGAAGGGCTTCTAGGCGTTTGACCTCCTCCATCGGGAGCATGGTGAAACGGCGCAGGAGGTTCGACACATCCGCATCGTCGGCGTTGCGGAACCACTGCCAGTAATCATAGGCCGAAAGCATTTTCGGCGAGAGCCAGACGGCGCCGTTCACCGTCTTGCCCATTTTTTCGCCCGCGGTATTCAAGAGCAGCGGCGCGGTGAGAGCGTAGAGTTGCGCCTGGTCCGATTTGTGCGCGAGATCGACGCCGTTGATGATGTTGCCCCACTGGTCCGACCCGCCCATCTGCAGGATCGTGCCGTGTTCGCGGTGAATGGCGAGGAAGTCGTACCCCTGCATCACCATGTAGTTGAATTCAAGCAGCGTGAGCGGGCTTTCGCGTTCGAGGCGCGTTTTGACAGAGTCGAACGAGATCATGCGGTTTACCGTGAAGTAACGGCCGTAATCGCGCAGGAAATCGAGATATTTCAATTCCGAAAGCCAGTCGTCGTTGTTGACCATCATCGCGCCGGTGGATGAATCGTCATAGCGCAGGAATTGCCGGAAGCAATTGTCGCGGATGTTGATGAGGTTTTCGCTGATGATGTCGTCCGTCATCAAATTGCGCGACTGATCCTTGAAGGAGGGGTCGCCGATTTTGGCCGTGCCGCCGCCCATCAGCGTGATGGGTTTGTGCCCCGTTTCCTGAAACCATTTGAGCATCATGATGCCGGTCAGGTTGCCGATATGAAGGCTCTTTGCCGTGGGGTCGAAGCCGACATAGGCGGACTGCACCCCTTCGGACAATTTCTTGTCGAGGCCTTCCAGATCGCTGCACTGGTGCAGGAAGCCGCGTTCGGACAGGATATTCAGGAAATCGGATTTGTATTGTGTCATTTTTTTCGTCGTCATCCTGAGCGTAGCGAAGGATCTCGTCAGACTAGTACTATGAGATCCTTCGCTACGCTCAGGATGACAGGCTATACCAATCTTCCGAAAGATCTTTCCAGTCAGGATTGATGCTTTCTATTAAGTTGTTCTTTTTTGCGCGGAGCCAGCCCTTTATTTGCTTTTCCCGTGCAATTGCTGACTTTATATCAGAAGTTTGTTCAAAATAAACCAGTTTTGTAGCGTTATAGCGGTTTGTAAAGCCTTCAAATTGTTTGTTTTTATGCTCCCGGAGCCTGCGTTCAATATCGTTGGTGACACCCGTGTATAAGACCTTGTTAGTTTTGTTCGTCATCATGTAGACATAGTATAAATGGGATTTCATGAGATCCTTCGCTGCGCTCAGGATGACATCAAATGAAGAACAAAGTCCATACCGCCATCGGGCTGATGTCCGGCACGTCGCTGGACGGGGTGGACGCCGCCCTGATCGAAACGGACGGGCAGGCGATTGTCCGCCCGCTGGGCTTTGTTACATTTCCGTACCAGCCGAAAGCGCGGGAGGAAATCCGCGCCTGTTTCGGCGTTAAAAACCGGCTGGACCCGAAGGTCAAGGACGCCGAGCGGTTGATCACGCATCTGCATATCGAGGCGGTCGAAGCGTTGCTGCAGGAGACGGGGCGGCGGCGGGAGGAGATCGACGTGATCGGGTTTCACGGCCAGACGGTCTACCACGCGCCGGCGGACAGGATCACGGTGCAGATAGGCAACGGCGATCTGATGGCGCGGGAATGCCGTATCGACGTGGTCGACGATTTCCGCGTCGCGGATGTCAAGGCGGGCGGCGAGGGCGCGCCGCTTGCGCCGCTGTATCATGCCGCGCGGGCGCGGCATGCGGGGCTGGAACTGCCCGCAGCGATTTTGAATATCGGCGGCGTGGCGAACGTGACCTGGATCGGCGGAGGTCCGGAAGACATTCTCGCCTTCGACACCGGCCCCGGCAATGCGATGATGGACGACTGGACGAAAAACCGCATCGATGAGCCGTACGACAAGGATGGCGCGCTGGCGAACGCGGGCACGCCGGACGAGGCGCTGCTCGGTCAATGGATGGCGCATGATTATTTTTCGCGCACGCCGCCGAAATCATTGGACCGCAATGAATGGGACATCGCGGCGCTGGGCCGGATGGCGCAGATGATGGAGCGCTTAAGCGACGAAGACGGGGCGGCGACCTTGCGCGAATTTTCTATCCGCGGAATTTTAAAATCCGTGGACTATATGCCCGCCCCGCCGAAACACTGGTACGCCTGCGGCGGCGGGCGGCACAACAAGGGATTGATGGAACGCCTCGGCGCGGCGCTTACGGCCCGCGGGCACGGGGCGCTTCATGCCGTGGACGATCTCGGCTGGGACGGGGACGCAACGGAGGCGGAATGTTTCGCTTATCTCGCCGTGCGCAGTTTGTTGGGGCTCCCCCTGAGCCTGCCCGGCACAACGGCCGTGCCGCAGCC
>JBDHTU010000247.1:0-2759 GCA_039808805.1 Micavibrio sp. | reverse complement strand
ATGCCGTATTCGCCTTCTTTGTAATATCCCGGCTCATTGGACAGGATCATCCCCGGCTCCACCGCGTCATGACCGCGCGGCGACAGGCTCGCCGCTTCTTCATGCACCGAAAGATAACAGCCGACGCCGTGTCCCGTGCCGTGCGCGTAATCGAGGCTGCGCTGCCACAATGGCGCGCGGGCCAGCGCGTCGATCTGCGCGCCGGTGGTGCCAAGCGGAAAGCGCGCGGAGGCAACGGCGATATGGCCTTTCAGCACCAGCGTATACCGTTCGCGCATTTCATCAGACGGATTGCCGATGGCGATGGTGCGCGTGATGTCGGTGGTGCCGTCTTCATATTGCGCGCCGGAATCGAGCAGCAGCAGGTTCCATTTTTCCAGCGTTCGGTTCGTCTCTTCCGTGGCGCGGTAATGCACGATCGCGCCGTTGGGGCCGAACCCGGCGATGGTATCGAAACTTGAATCGCGATACTCAGGCGCCTCGCGGCGGAATGCTTCCAGCTTCCTCTCCGCGTCGATCTCGGTCAGAGTTTCGCGCAAAGCCGCCTTCTCGATCCATTTCAAAAACTTGGTAACGGCCACGCCGTCACGGATATGCGCCGCACGCATCGCCGCCTGCTCCGCCCTGTTCTTGCGGGCCTTAAGGGCGATGGACGGGTCCTTCGCATCGACCACCTCCGCGCCTGTTTTTTTCAGCGTGTCGCAAAACCATACCGATGTCCGCCGCTCATCCACCAGCACGCGCTTGCCATTTAAGTCTCCCAGCGATTTTTCGAGCGCACCCGGCGGCAGGATCGAGACACGGTTGCCGAAACTTTCGCGCACATCACCGGGCACGCGCCCTTCATCGATAAACCAGTCGAGCGTGCCGTCCTTGCGCGCAATAGCGTAAGACAGCGCCACCGGGATATGCGGAATATCGGTGGACCGGATATTCAAAAGCCATGCGATGGAATCCGGCAACGCAATCACCGCGGCATGGCATCCCTTTTCTTCGATCTTCGCGGCAAGCTCGTCCAGCTTGTCCTGCGCCGATAGCCCCGCAAACCGCAGCGGGAAAGATTCCACTTTCGTGGACGGCGCGGACGGACGATCCTCCCACACGGAATCCAGCGGATTGCGCGGCAACGGCTTAAGCGTCACACCCTTGTCGGTGAAAGCCTTGATCTCCCGCGGCGTGTGCAGGCGCGGATCGTACCCGATCACCTTGCCCTTCGCGTTGGCCGCGAGCCAATCTGCGGGCGGCGTCTTCGTGCTGTCGGCGGTTTCGAACAGCTCCGGCGGAATCTGCTGTTTCAACTGGATCGTGTACCGCCCGTCGCTCATCACCACGGCGCGGTCGTCCAGCACGATGGTTGTCCCGGCAGATCCCGTGAACCCGGAAATCCAGCGCAGCCGGTCGGCACAGGCCGGGACATATTCCCCCTGATATTCATCCGCACGGGGAATGATAAACCCCTCAACCTCCTCTTTTTTCAAGGCTTTACGAAGGTCGGACAGGCGGCGGGAAAGCTGGGATGACGTGGTCATAGGCCCATCCTACCGGGAAGCCCCGCCCTCTTCAATCGGGCCAATTTTATTGACATTATGGAATTGGCGCGCTATTTACCGGCACATGGCAAATAAGTCCGCAAAATCATTGTTTGAACAGGCATGGACAGAGCGCTTCGAAGAAGAGCTTGGCATCTCCCCCGCCCCGTCTATGGACGCCCCTTCCGGCTTCTCTTTGGATGCCGGGGCGAAGGAACAACTGCGCGCGATGCAAAAGCTGGCCGATTTTTTCATGGCCTCCCCCGGTTTTACAGGACGGATCGTGGAGCAAGAGGAAAAGGGCTTGGCTCTCGTTATCGCCCGTGGCGATGTCAGCCTTGCCATACCGTTCGTATGCAAGGCAACCGATCCAGAATATGACAGCGCGTTAAATGATCGCTTCTTTCATAACACGAACGAAATGCCGGCCGGATACACGATTTTCTATCGGGACACCCATCCGCATAGTTTCGCCGCCGTGTTCGCAGAAGCCGTTTCCGAAGAAAAGAAAAACCGTCACGATATGACGCGAGAGGCCGATATGGACTACGTGAAGGAACAGCTTGCCGCGACCCTTGTAGACAAAGTCGCCGCCTCTTTGCGAACGCGCGCCGCGATGGATTTTATTGAAACGATCAAGCCGCGTTTGTAAGGATTACTTGTAATGATCAAAACATCTCTGAAAGCATTATGTATCACTTTTATCGCCGCGCAGGTTCCGGGATACTACAATGGAGCAAACGATGCCGTAAGGGCGCGAATGGCCGCCATGGATCACAACAGCGATTTTGAGACCGAATATAATAAAATCGTTCATAAGGCGAGCCGGGCGCAAAACGTCATAAACGAGGTTGGCAAATATGGATATGCCTTTGGATATAACGCCGGCATAAAAGCCCCTGCGCCTGATATGCCGTCTTAATCTACCCGCATTGGCGGTCCCCGCCCGCCATGCTATAACGCCATCATGGCGTATCTCCTTCTTGTCATCGGCATCGTGCTGGCCGTCACCGGCCTGTATCGCTATATCTTAAAATCTTCGCCGCGGCAGGTGAAGGCGCTGTTCCTTGCCGTGGCCGCGTTCGGCGTCGGGCTGGCCGCGTTTGTCTTTGCCCTTACCGGCAAACTCCCCGCCGCCATCGCCATCCTCGCCGCGCTATGGCCGATTGCCGTGTCCTATTTGAAAAATCGCCCGGCACCTTCCTCCGCGCCCGGTAACCTGCCTTTGAC
>JBDHTU010000246.1:0-2762 GCA_039808805.1 Micavibrio sp. | reverse complement strand
TCGCGGGGCGTGGATACGCTCCGCTTCGGTCCGATGAAGCCGGTCGGCCTGACCGATCCACGTTCCGGAAAACGTCCCTACGCCGTCATGCAGCTTCGCCAGGACAATGCGCTCGGCACGCTCTACAACATGGTCGGCTTCCAGACGAAGATGAAATACGGGGAACAGAGCCGCGTTTTCCGCCTCATCCCCGGCCTCGAAAACGCCGAATTCGCCCGGCTTGGCGGTCTCCACCGGAACACGTTTATCAACTCCCCGCGCCTTTTGAACGGCAGCCTGCAGATGAAGGCCATGCCGCGCCTGAGATTTGCCGGGCAGATCACCGGATGCGAGGGATATGTGGAGTCTGCTGCGGTCGGAATCATGGCCGGGCGGTTCGCCGCATCCGAGCGCCTGGGACGCGCGATGACACCGCCGCCGCCGACCACGGCGATGGGATCCATCCTCGCGCACATCACCGGCGGTGGAAGCGCGGAAACGTTCCAGCCGATGAACGTGAATTTCGGGTTGTTCCCGCCGATCGCGGACCCTGTCGGCGTCAAAGGCAAGGACAAGGGCCGCGAGCGCAAAAAACTGATGGCGCTGCGTGCCTTGGACGATATCGACCGCTGGCTTGCCCAGTTCGGACAGGCAAAGGCCGCATGACGCAAGGAAACAGGCAGGAATGCGTTGTTATCCTGCACGGCATCGGAATGCATCCGCTGCGCATGATATGGCTTGAACAGGGATTGCGCCGCGCCGGGTTCGACACGCTGAATATCAAATATCCTTCGCGCAGGATGACCATCGAAGACTGTGCCGAACACACGGCTGAAACGATCCTTCGCCGCGCGAAAAAAACGCCTTTGAAAACGCATTTCGTAACGCATTCCATGGGCTCGCTCGTGGCGCTCAGCCTGCTGCAGCAAAATAACATCCCTGACGCTTCGCGGGCCGTGCTGATCGCCCCGCCATATCGCGGCAGCGAGGTTGCGGATTTTCTTGCTGAAAATTCCCTCTACCGCCGCTTTTTCGGCCCTGCGGGACAGCAGCTGACAACCGCCTATCGAAGTGCGGCCGACTATAAAATTCCTGAAAATGTGGAGATCGGGGTCATTGCCGGAACCAGGGCCTATGAATACCCGATTTTCCTATCCCTGATGAAGCAGGCAGGCGAGCATGACGGATTGGTCAGCCTAAAAAGCACGGAGATACCGGGCATAAAAGACCGCATTACGATACGTATGTCTCATTCGTTTTTGATCGAAAAATCCGTGGCGCAATCGGTTCATTTTTTGACGCACGGGCGCTTTCAGCACACGCTTTCTTGAAATGCATTCTTTGGCAAGAGCGGAAATCGGATTATTTTAAGCCGAATGCCAGACGCAGCGCGAGCAACGGCGGCGCTATCTGAAAATCCGCAGAAAACACATTAAAGTTGTTTTTTGCCAAATTTTTCAAATAAATCGCAATCATTATTTGATAAAGCCTGAGAAGGCGCGATTCGGGCTTTCGATACGGCGCGATGAGCCAGGAAATTTCTTTTATAATTTCAGCAATTTCTTTTGTCGCATTGATCTGAATAACTTTTTTGGAATCAAGATTTTTGATCGCCAGCAGGTCCTGCGGCAGGTAGCAACGCCCCTGCGAAAACATCAACGGCACGCTGCGTATAGCCTCTAAAAGCCCGAAATTCGTGGAAACCTGCTGAATTTCGTTCGTCGATGCGGTTTCACCGGCGATTTTCAGCGCCAGAATGTTCAGCGGCGTCGTCGTAAAGTCTGCGTAATTCTTCAAACCATCCAGATTGGCGGGTGCCATGTCTTCCAGGTCGAACTCCCGCGCGAACAACAGTGTTTCGAACAGGTCGAACGGCAACCGCCCCTCCCCGATCACGGGGGCGAGTATGGACAGCACCGGAATTTGTCCACTGTCCTTCCCGGCATATAATTTTGAAATTTCGTCCCGCCACCATTGAAGGCGGATCAAGCCGAGATTCGTGTCCGTCACCATGGAGCGCGTCCGGGCGATCTCATGGTTCAAAAGAAACAACGCTTGCAAGGACGGGCGCACGGCGCGCGGATAAAACAGCGTCAAAAGATGCCTGTCGGAGTCAGCCCGGCGCAAATCAGCGGCGAGAAAAGCGGTATCCATCACCGATCCATCCTTGAGAAATTGAACAAAAGCTATAGGTTAGCTGTTGTCCTTTTATCAAGTCCTAAAAATACAGGAGATTTTGTTATGACTTTAAAATTACCCGAGCTTCCCTACGCCTATGATGCGCTGGGACCGTACATGTCCAAAGAGACACTGGAATACCACCACGACAAGCACCACAAGGCCTATGTCGACAAGGGCAATGAGTTGATCGCCGGAACCGGGCTTGAAAACCTCCCTCTTGAGGAAGCGATGGTCGCCGCCTACAAGGACAAATCCAAGGCGGGCCTGTTTAACCAGCTTGGCCAGCATTACAACCACATCCATTTCTGGCACTGGATGAAAAAAGACGGCGGCGGAACCAAGATTCCCGGCAAGCTGGAGGCGCAGATCAAATCTGATCTCGAAGGGTTCGAGGGTTTCAAAAAGAAATTTATCGAGGCCGGCGTCGGCCAGTTCGGCTCCGGCTGGGCGTGGCTCGCCATGGACAATGGCTCAGGCAAGCTGGAAATCGTCAAAACCCCGAACGGCGAAAACCCGGTCGTCCTTGGCAAGACCGCCCTGCTCGGCGTCGATGTGTGGGAGCATTCCTATTACATCGATTACCGCAACGCGCGCCCGAAATA
>JBDHTU010000245.1:0-2778 GCA_039808805.1 Micavibrio sp. | reverse complement strand
GCCGCCGATACGACGAACCCGATGGAAACCGGCAAGAAGGACGAAATCGTCATCCCGCCGATCGAGAATGTGAGCGGGGAGCCGATCATCGTCGATTCCTATGCCCGCTACCGCATCAACGACCCGCTGCAATTCCTGAAAACCCTGCGCTCCGTCGACAACGCCAACAAGCGGATCGAAAGCATTATTGACGAAGCGACGCGCACCGTCCTCGGTAAAACCACGCTGAAGGAACTCCTGTCCAAGGACCGCACCCGCGTCATGGCGGAGATCAACACGCGCCTGAATGCGAAAATCAAGGAAGACAAGCTTGGCGTCGAGATCGTCGATGTGCGCATCGTCCGCGCCGACCTTGGCGAATCCTTGCGCGATTCCACCGTCCGCCGGATGATCTCGGAAATGGTCGAACGCGCGACGGAAACCCGCGCGCACGGCGAACAGCTTGCGCTCGAAATCCGCGCCACGGCGGAAAAGGAACGCACCGTGCTTCTGGCCAACGCCGAACGCGACGCGCAGGTCATCCGCGGGGAAGGCGACAAGGAAGCCATCACCACCTACGCCGCCGCGTTCAACAAGGACAAGGAATTCTACGCGTTCATGCGCTCGATGGAGGCGTATAAAAACACGCTGTCCGATCCTGAGACCCGCCTGATCCTTTCGCCGAATTCCGACTTCTTCCGTTATTTCGACAGCCGCCGCGCCAATTAATATCCGCCGTCATTGCGGGGCAAAGCCGAAGCAATCCAGGCGGTTTATGGATTGCTTCGCCGGCGCGCCCCCTCGCAGTGACGCCAGCCCTGCCCCATTTTCCCCAACTCCGCCGTGATTCCGCCATCATCCGGTATCTAAAATTTTGAAAGGCCTTCCGTCTGCCGCGATTGACCCGGACCGGGGAAGTGCCTAGATTGTTCGTTACAAAGACCATGCAAAGGGCTATCAATCCATGCAAACATCCGTAAAGTTTCTGACTGTCATTGCGCTCGCCATGGCTGTGGCCGCGCCTGTCATGTGCCACGCAAAAGACGACGCGCCGGACGTTACCGAACAAAAAGCGCAGGTCGAGGCCGCGAAGACCCCGAAAATTTCCCCCATCCCGCCCGGCGCGCCGGCGACCTTCGCAGACATAGCGCATGACCTGTTGCCAGCTGTGGTCAACATTTCCTCGACGCTGAAGGCAGACGCTCCTATCCCTGAAGATGAAATGGGCGAAATGCCGGAGATGCCGCAATTCCCGCCCGGCTCTCCGTTCCAGGATTTCTTCGAAGAATTCATGAACAAGCATGGCCAGGGCGGCGGCGGTGCGGAACCCGCTATTCCCCCGGCCTCGCTCGGCTCCGGCTTCGTGATCGATGCGCAAAAAGGCTATGTCGTCACCAACAACCACGTCGTCAAAAACGCGGACGAAGTGCGCGTAACGTTCGGAGATGACTCCACGCTGGAGGCAAAGATCATCGGCAAGGACGAAAAGATGGATATCGCCGTCCTGCAGGTGCCGGTTGAGGATAAGAAACTCAC
Source organism: Micavibrio sp. (assembly GCA_039808805.1). GTDB lineage: Bacteria > Pseudomonadota > Alphaproteobacteria > Micavibrionales > Micavibrionaceae > Micavibrio_A. The sequence continues at coordinate 1,263 of JBDHTU010000245.1, read as the reverse complement.
CGCCGTAAAGTTCGGGGATTCCGACAAAATGCGCGTGGGCGACTGGGTTCTGGCCATCGGCAACCCGTTCGGCCTCGGCGGCACGGTGACAGCCGGGATCGTTTCGGCGCAGCAGCGGGACATCAATGCCGGCCCGTATGACGACTTCATCCAGACGGACGCCTCCATCAACCGCGGAAATTCCGGCGGCCCGATGTTCGACCTTCAAGGAGAAGTTATCGGCATCAACACGGCTATCTTTTCTCCATCGGGCGGCTCGGTCGGAATCGGCTTCGCCATTCCGTCAAACCTTGCGAAATCCGTGGTCGATCAATTGATACAATACGGCAAGACGCGCCGCGGCTGGATCGGCGTGCGCATTCAGACCGTGACCGAAGAAATAGCCGAAAGCCTTGGCTTGCCGGATTCTCACGGCGCGCTCGTGGCCTCGATTACACCGGACGGTCCCGCTGAAAAAGCCAGGCTGCAACCGGGCGATGTGATCACCGAGTTCGACGGCAAGCAGGTCAACGCCATGCGCAACCTGCCCCGCATCGTGGCAGAAACGCCGATCGACAAAACCGTCAAGCTCAAAGTCTGGCGTGAAGGAAAGTTCACGACGGCCACGATCAAGGTTGCCGAACTGGAAAAAGCGGAAGAAAACGGCCTTCTGGATGAAAACATCCAGACTGGCGATGCGGCTCCCACGCCTTCCACCGGTACGAAGCTCGACGCTATCGGCATGACCGTCGGATCGCTTAGCCAGACGACCCGCAAGCAATACAACGTACCAGCGGATGTCGAAGGCGTGATCGTCACCAAGGTAGACCCGAAAGGCGAAGCCGCCTCTAAAGGCTTGTCCGAAGGCGATGTCATCGTGGAAATAAACCAGGAAAGCCTCGCCCGCCCGCAGGACGCACAATCCGCCATCGATAAAGCGGCCAAAGACGGCAAGGGCTCTGTCCTGCTGCTGGTCAACCGCGAAGGCGACGTGCGCTTCGTCGCGCTGAAACTCAAGGACGAAAAGAAAAAGTAAAAGCGCCTTTGAGAAAACGATACAGGAAGCAACCCGCCTTTTTGGGTTGCTTCCTTTTTTTTACGGTGACACAAAGGGCGCATGACCAAAACCGTCCAGGTCATCGCAGGGCCCACCGCCGGCGGCAAATCCGCGCTGGCGGTCAAGCGCGCCATGGAGCTGGGCGGCGCGGTCATCAATTGCGATTCGCGCCAGATTTACGACGGTCTTCCCATTCTGACCGCACAGCCGGACGCGGCGGACAAGGA
>JBDHTU010000244.1:0-2782 GCA_039808805.1 Micavibrio sp. | reverse complement strand
CCCATCAGGTGCGGCTGCTGACCGGCCAGCGTGCCCCAGCCCACATCGTTGGTGACATAGGCGGCGCAAAGACCGATCCACAGGGCGGTCAAAAACAGGCCCGTCACATGAAGAACGGTATGTGAGGTTTTGATACGCAGGGGTTTTTTGTTGGAGGGCGAGAGCATCAGAACCGGTTCATTGTCCACATCGAACAGTTCGGCGGCGTTTACGTCGTTGCGGCGCGGCGCACGGAACGCGGTATCCTGCGTTTCTTCTTTTTCACCGGCGGGCGCGCTGATCCTCAAGGTTTTCAGGCCGGAACCGGAACGGATGGAAATCGCGGCGTCTTTTTTGTCATTGGCAACCTGCTCGGCCAGGTCTTCCTGTACCTTTTCCAGCTTCTCCCGGGCGTCTTCAACGCTTTTCGCAGAAGCCTGGGCGGACACGGATTTTTTCGCAGCGTTGATTTCGGACATGCAGGATGTTCCTTTGCCAGTGAAATGAAGATGAGTGTTTTGAATGTCTTATAAAGACACGCTCACATTTCACTCGCAAGGAACGCGAATCAGTTTTCCACAGGCGAAAAAATTACGGCTGGCACAAAGGCTTTGACGGCGGGTGGCCAGGCTCGTACGTCGCGGCCCATGCCTGTATTTCCGCCGTGCTCATCTTGTCTACCTTCGGAAGGCGCGGCGCATAGGTGGCACAGAAAATATCCGGGCGCATGCGGGCGGCGTCGGTAGAAACCTTGTTGGCGAAATTGGTGCGCATGTCGTGGAAGGCGCGTTCCGGGTTCGGCGCGCCGGCCACGGCGAAATAGCTGATCAGGACGTTTTCATATCCGCCGATCAGGTTTGCGTTGCGCGCCGTGATCTCTTGATATTGCTGGTAAAAATTCTTCCATCCGCGCGGGGTCATGTGCTGGCAGTTCAGCGCTATGACCATCAATTCGCTATGGATGCGGATACCCTGCTCGGCCTCGGCCTCCTGCTGGGTGTAACATTGCCGCCCGGCAAGGCCGGGAACGCCGACCCCTACCCGCATCTGGGCCAGGGCGGGAACGGACAAGAGGCAGAGCGCAAAACACAGGGCAATTCTTTTCATAAAATCTCCTAGGTGACAGGCGTTAATAGCGGATCGCCATGAAAATGGGCAAGCAAATTCTTTACCACAAGCTGCCCCATCACTGCGCGGGTCTCCACGGTGGCGGAGCCGATATGCGGAAGCAGAACGACATTGTCCATTTTAAAGAAGGCTTCGGGCACATGCGGCTCATTGGCAAAAACATCCATCCCCGCCCCGGCGATTTCCTTGTTGGTCAAAGCGGTTATCAGGTCTTCTTCCTTTACCACGCTGCCGCGGGAGACGTTGATGAGGAACCCTTTCGGGCCCAGCGCCTTCAAAACCGGCGCATGAACCAAATGATGCGTGGCTGCACCGCCCGGACAGGACAATATCAGGTAATCCGAAACTTCAGCCAGTTTCTCAACATCCGGCTCATAACCATAGGCAATATCGGCCTTTTTCCGCGGTCCCTGATAGATGATTTTCATGCCGAACGCTTCGCAGCGTGACGCGATGGCCTGGCCGATCCGGCCCATGCCGACGATCCCCGCCGTCTTTCCTTTCAGCGAATTGCCGAGCGGCATGGGACCGTTCAGCCATTTGCCCACCCGGACATACATATCCCCCTCGCAAATCCGGCGGGACACGGCGAGCAGTAAGGACAATGCCGTATCCGCCGTATCGTCGGTCAGGACGTCCGGCGTATTGGTCACAGCGATTCCGCGTTCTTTTGCCGCCTGCAAATCGATATTGTCCACGCCGACCGCGAACTGCGCGATGATTTCAAGATTGGGCAGCGCCTCGATCAGGCTGCGCGACACGGGCATGCTGGTGCTTGCCGCAATCGCGACAATATCGTTCCTGCGGGCATGGAGCAGCGCATCCGGATCTTTTTCCCGGGCGAGCGGCAGGATTTCAAAGTGCTTTTCCAGCTCCGCCATTTCGGCAGGCAGGATCAGATTGGTCAGAAGTAAAAGCGCGCGTTTCATGGGTCTCCAGCCTCAAGGGAATCGAAGATACAGGATACTGCGCGGCGGCGCGACTTTACAGGCGAAAAAAATCCGGCCGCCGGGCCGGATTTTGAATTTTAGAAGTTCAGCCCGGGAATAGCCGCTTTCCTTACCGGTTCCGCCTTCGGCGCCGGATTATGAAGCTCTTCAATCTTCTCAATCACGAATTGACCGATATCCCGGCCTTCATACTCTTCCGGTTTGAAAGAGAGCATGGGGCGGACCGTGTCGCTGGCCCCATCATAGGGATGACGAACCTTTAAAGTTCCGTCTGCCTCTGCAACGACAAGGGTGCGGGGAAAACCTTGTTCATGTCTTTGCGGACAGATTAATTTGGAATATGTACGGCCCAACTCTACAATGATCGGCGCAAATAGTCCGGCCTTGGTCAAAGCTTCGCGAATTTCATAGGCCCTGTCGCGCGCAGCCTGTCTTTGCTCCGCTGTCGTTTGTACGGTTTCGCTGGCGGGCCGGTCTGCGGCTGAGTTAAGGGATTGGGCGGCCTCTACGGGTCGTCTCTGGATCATTGTACACACCTTCATTTTTTTTAAGTTACCGTGAGTTATCTCACAGGCGGGGTTATAATAATGAATTATGACCATGACATGGCTGCGAGGTGGAAAGCCTGTGATTTCTCGCGAAAAAAATGCCCGCATAAGCAGGCATTTTTGCTCCAGAAGAATTTTAAGGGCTTAGATAGTGTCCATACCGCGCGGTCCGCGGTT
>JBDHTU010000243.1:0-2793 GCA_039808805.1 Micavibrio sp. | reverse complement strand
CTTCTGGGGGATGAACCCTTTCTCGATAAAAACGTGCTCGAAGAAATGATTCAATGGAACGGCCTCTCTGTCATGGCCGTGCGCCCGCTCTCGCCGAAAGGTCTGGGCCGGATGATCGCGAACGAAGACGGCACGCTGGACCGCATTGTCGAAGAAAAGGACGCGAGCGAGGAGCAAAAAGAAATCCGCCTGTGCAACGCCGGAAATTTCTGCGTGCCCTCCACGCATCTGGGGAAGTGGCTGGACCAGTTGCAGTCCAACAACGCGCAGAATGAATTCTATTTGACCGATATCCCGAAGATCGCGGAAAAAGACGGCTATCTCACCTATGTCGTGGAATCGGACGTGCAATGGGTCTGGGGCATCAACACGCGGGCGGAGTTGGCCGAACATGAACGCATGGCGCAAGTGGTGCTGCGCGAAAAGGTGATGACGGGCGGCGCAACCTTGATTGATCCGAACACTGTAACGTTAAGTTTCGATACCACCCTCGGGCGCGATGTGGTGGTTGAACCGAACGTGTTCTGCGGCCCCGGCGTTAAAATTGGCGACAATGTCACCATCCACGGTTTCTCGCATCTGGAAGATGTTATTATCGCACAGGGCGCGTCCATCGGGCCGTTCGCGCGTATCCGCGGCGGGGCGCACCTGAAAGAAAACGTAAAAGTCGGAAATTTCGTCGAAATCAAGAAATCGGTAATCGAATCCGGCGCGAAGATGAACCATCTCGCCTATATCGGCGATTCTTCCGTTGGCGCGAAATCCAACATCGGTGCGGGCACCATCACCTGCAATTATGACGGGTTTGACAAGCATAAGACGACCATAGGGGCCGGCGTGTTCGTCGGTTCCAATTCCACGCTGGTCGCGCCTGTAACGCTCGAAGACGGCGCGTTCGTCGCTGCCGGGTCGGTGGTGACGCATGACGTTCCCAAAGACTCCCTCGTCCTCGCCCGTGCCAAATCCGTCGTGAAAGAAGGCTGGGCCACGCTCTATCGCAACAGAAAGAAGAAGTAACATGTGCGGCATTATCGGTATCATCGGCAAGGAAGACGCGGCCCCCAGACTGGTTGAGGGGCTGCGCCGCCTCGAATATCGCGGTTATGATTCCGCCGGCATTGCCTGCCTTGTGAACGGGCATATCGAACGCCGCCGGGCCGAAGGGAAACTTTCCAATCTTGACGCGCGCCTTGCCAGGGAACCGCTGTCCGGCACTATCGGCATCGGCCATACGCGCTGGGCCACACATGGCGGGCCAACGGAAAAAAACGCGCACCCGCACGCAACGGACCGTGTTGCCGTCGTGCATAACGGCATCATTGAAAACTATGCTGAGATCAAGGAAGAATTGCTGCAGCACCAATGCCGCTTCGTGTCCGACACAGATACCGAAGTGATCGCGCATCTGGTCACCCATAATCTGAAACAAGGCATGAACCCGCAGCAGGCTGCAGACGCCGCCTTTAACAGGCTGGAAGGCGCGTACGCCGTTGCTATCATTTTCTCCGGTGAAGACAATCTGATGATCGGCGCGCGCCAGGGAACGCCTCTGGCCGTCGGCTACGGCGAAGGGGAAATGTATCTGGCGTCCGACTCGTATGCTCTCGCCCCGCTCACGCGTAAAATCTGTTTCTTGGAAGACGGCGACCGCGTAACGGTGACGAAATCTGCCGTGCACATCTACACCCGCGCAAACGACAACATCGAACGCCCTGTTCGCATCACGGCGCAATCCGGCCTTGCTACAGGGAAGGGTCAATACCCGCACTTCATGCTGAAAGAAATTTATGAACAGCCCGAAGTGATTGGCGACACGCTGAATTCTTTTATCAACCCGGCCACCTCGCAAATCATGCTTCCGGACGATGTCATGGCAATGCTGGAAAAGGCGCCGCGCCTGACTTTGGTTGCCTGCGGCACCGCGTCCTATGCTTGCCATGTCGCAAAATACTGGTTCGAACAGGTGGCCAGAACGCCGGTGGAATTCGATATCGCCTCTGAATTCCGTTACCGCGAGGCGCCGATGCCCGAAGGCGGCGCGGCTATCTTCGTCTCCCAATCCGGTGAAACGCTCGACACGCTGGAAGCTCTGCGTTATTGCAAGCGTCAGGGGCAAAAGATCCTGTCTATCGTGAACACAATTGAAAGTACGATCGAACGGGAATCCAACGCTGTGCTGCGCACGCTGGCCGGGCCGGAAATCGGCGTTGCCTCGACCAAGGCGTTCACCACGCAATTGACGACACTCGCCTGTCTTGCGCTCGCACTGGCCGTCCGCAAGGGCACGATCAGTGCTGAAAAACAGGCGGCGCTGACCGATGCGCTGCGCCACCTGCCCAAACAGGCGGCCGCTATCCTGAACCACGACGGCGCAATCAAGGACATCGCCAAGGACGTCGTGGATGTGCGCGATATGCTCTATCTCGGCCGCGGCGCGCTCTATCCCATCGCGCTCGAAGGGGCGCTCAAACTGAAAGAGATTTCCTACATCCATGCCGAAGGGTACGCCGCTGGCGAAATGAAGCACGGCCCGATCGCGCTGATCGATGACAAAGTCCCGGTCGTCGTGGTGGCGCCGGGCAATGACCCGCTGTTTGAAAAAACGGCCAGCAACGTTCAGGAAACGGTCGCGCGCGGCGGCAAGATCATGCTGTTTTCCGATGCCACGGGCTGCGCGAAACTGAAAACGCAATCGAACTGGTCGGTCACGTTGGATGCGGTGGACCCCTTCGTCGCGCCGATCCTCTATGCCATCCCGGTCCAGCTTCTGGCTTACCATGTCGCCGTCGCCAA
>JBDHTU010000242.1:0-2798 GCA_039808805.1 Micavibrio sp. | reverse complement strand
TCGCAGGGACGGTAGACATAGCAGTTCGGAATGGCGCGCAGCGCGGCGAGATGTTCCACCGGCTGGTGCGTCGGGCCATCTTCACCGAGGCCGATGGAGTCATGCGTCATAACATGGACAACGCGCTGTTTCATCAGGGCGGCGAGGCGGATGGCCGGGCGCGAATAATCCGCGAATTGCAGGAACGTCCCGGCATAAGGAATAACGCCGCCATGCAGCGCCATACCGTTCATCACGGCGGCCATGCCGTGTTCGCGCACGCCGTAATTGATGTAGTTGCCGTTGTAGTCGGCCTTGGTGATAACCTTGGAGGCTTTTACTTTCGTGTTGTTGGAGCCGGTCAGGTCGGCAGAGCCGCCGACAAGCTGCGCCAAGGCGGGCACGAGTTTTTCAAGACATTCGCCGGACGTCTGGCGCGTGGCCAGTTTCGGTTTGTCCTGCGCGAACGCTTTTTTCAGGGAGTCGATCACCGGGGCTATGGCGTTCGAGACATCGGCATCGATGGCCTTGAAAAACTCATCGCCCTTGTCGCTGTCTTTCGCGCGTTTTTCCCATGCCTTGAAATCAGCCGCGCCGATTTTGCCGACGCTGCGCCATTGGTCGAGAATTTCCTTCGGCATGTCGAACGGCAGGTGCATCCATTTCAGGACTTCGCGCGACGCCTTGATTTCATCGTCACCGAGCGGCGAGCCGTGAGAGGAGGATTTTCCGGATTTGTTCGGGGAGCCGAAACCAATGATAGTCTTGCAACAGATCAAGGAAGGCGTGTCCGTCTTTTGCGCCTTGGCAATCGCGGCTTCGATCTGTCCCATGTCATGACCGTCCACCTTTTGCACGTCCCAGCCGTAGGCTTCGAAGCGGGCAGGGACGTTTTCCGTGAAGGATAGATCGGTAGAACCGTCAATCGTGATGCCATTGTCATCATAAAGAACGATCAGCTTGCCCAGTTTCAGTTGGCCCGCGATGGCGCAGGATTCATGGCTGACGCCTTCCATCAAATCACCGTCCGAGGCGATAACATAGGTTGTGTGGTCCACCAGTTCGCCGCCGAAGCGGGAGGCGAGAATGCGTTCGGCCAATGCGAAGCCAACGGCGGTGGAAATGCCCTGGCCGAGCGGGCCGGTGGTGGTTTCGATCCCGCAGGATACGTCCACTTCCGGGTGGCCGGGGGTTTTGGAGTGAAGCTGGCGGAAGTTCTGGATTTCTTCGAGCGTGATTTTGTCATAGCCCGTGAGGTAGTTCAGCGCATAGAGCAGCATGGAGCCGTGGCCGGCGGAGAGGATAAAGCGGTCCCGGTCCGGCCAGGACGGGTTTTTCGGATCGAATTTCAGGAACTTGGTATAGAGCACCGTGGCGACATCAGCCATACCCATCGGCATGCCCGGGTGGCCGGAGTTTGCCTTTTGCACCGCGTCCATGGCCAGCGCCCGGATGGCGTTCGACATATGGGTCATCTGCTCCTGCGTCAGGGCGTTTTCGGATGTGCGGGCGGCGGCTGCGGTCTGGATCATGGCGTTGCTTTCGGTTCTTGGCTGAAATTCGGCCCTACAATGCCCAAGCGGTTCGGCAGGGTCAACACACGTTCAACAAAAATATATGGGAAAACCTGCGCGGCGCGCTTGACCGCAGCCGCGCGGACGTCATAAATGAAGTTATCTTTCAGACATAAAACGTTCTTTCGACAACGCAAAAGGGGTCCGACGTGAGCGCCGCCATTAGAACATCGTTGAACAGACTGCACAGCGCCGTCCAGAAGCTGGAAGGCGCGGTCGAAACCAAGAAGGCGAGCCTCGCCGCCGCGCACGGCGCCGCCAAAAAGGGTAACCCGAATCAAAACGACCTCTTCGGCGCGATGACCGCGGGACAGCAGGCTGCAACGTCCAACGCCAACGCGCTGAACGTCCGCATGCTGGCCACCCGCCTCGACAACGCGATCGAGCAGGTGGAGCAGATCCTCAAAGAAGGACGGGGGTAAGCAGCCATGGCCGAAATCAGCATCACCATCAACGGACGCAACTTTGGCATCGCCTGTGACGACGGGCAGGAACGCCGCGTGCAGGATTTGGCGCGGTATGTCGATATGCGCCTCAAGGAAATCGCCCGCGCGGGCGCGGCGTCGAACGAGTCCCACCTGCTGGTCCTGACCGCCATCATCCTGGCGGACGAGATTGCGGACATGAAAGCGACGGGCAACGCCCTGCCGCAGCCGAGCCAGACCGGCATCCGCATCACCGAGGACGAGGAAGAGGCGATCGTTTCCGCCATCGACCTTCTGGCGGGCCGTATCGACCAGATCGCCGCCAGCCTGCAGAAACTATAGTTTTCAAGGGCTTGCACCGCATCCAATAGTTCGTTTGCCGCGTTTTTATATGGCGGTAATGGTAAATGTTGGTGGACTAAGTCCACATTTCCGCGGCCCGCCGTTAATCTTTGTCCAGTTCGTTCCGGGAATTTTCTATTGCAGTCATTCCCCGCAAAGGCGGGGAAGCCAGGATGGATACTCCGCCTGCGCGGAGTATGACGTAGGAGAGGCGGAGTATGACGTGGGATAGGCGGAGTATGACGCGGAAGAGGCAGAGTATGACGAAGTACGGGCGGAGCATGGCGGCGCGGGGACGAGGTATGACGGAGAAGGAGGCGCTTTTTCGATGGATGCTGACTGTCGTCAGCATGCGGGAATGAGCGAACGGCAGGATATGTGGGGGCTTTTGGGGGGCTGCAGGAGAACGGCATCCAAGAGAATAGCCCGTCTCCAACAATCGGTCAAGGAAACTATTCCTAACAGGTGGAATTCCGTG
>JBDHTU010000241.1:0-2807 GCA_039808805.1 Micavibrio sp. | reverse complement strand
CAGGACGATGCTTTCGGCGGCCTGATGAATACGGATCTGTCCGGCACGGTGCTCGGCAATGACAGCGACCTCGAAGGCGATGCGCTTTCCGTGCAGGCGGAAACCATCACAACGGCCAACGGCGGCGTTGTGACGCTTGCCGCGGACGGCTCTTTCACCTATGAACCCGCGCATGATTTTCTCGGGTCGGACAGCTTCGATTACACGCTGCTGGATGCCAATGGCGGTACGGATATCGGCACGGTGTCCCTGACGGTTGCGGCAGACCCGGCAACGACGGTTGGTACCAACAGCGGCGAAACCCTGACCGGAACGTCCGGCAACGACACGATCCACGCCCGCGGCGGCGACGACACGGTCAAGGGCATGAACGGCGATGACACCATCACCGGCGGCGCGGGCAATGATATTCTTTACGGCGACGATTCCATCTTTACCAGCACGACCAGGGACAAGGAATTCTCGGACAACCAGCTGACGACGCTGAAAGAACGCAACAATATTTCCACCCTGAATCCGTCGGGCGTTCCGTTCCTGGGTATCAAGGAAGGCAATCTGAACGTGGATTACGACGCCACGGCCACGCTGACCTTCCGCAAGGGCTACGCCGGATATGAAAACAGCCTCGGCGCGTTTGCGATTGCCGTGGACGGCACCATCGTGAACGGCACGATGTACTGGGCCAATGTGAAAACGGCCGGTGTCGACGTGGCGCACACGATCGACCTGCCGACCGGTGCCAATGGCGGCGATTTCGGTTTCTTCATCATCGCCAACGGCAACAAGTCGAACACCGGCTATTCCGGCCTTGATATGACGGGCGAAGGAAACATCCAGTTCATATACAACTACGGCAAAGCCGGGCAGCGCGCCGCGAAAATTACCGACGCCGGCTCCAAAATTTCCGTGGTTTACAATGACGGTGTGACAGTCAAGGTTTTGAAGGGGAACGCATATTTCACTACCGAACGGGATGAAAGCGTCGGCATCAACAAGGATGGCAAGGCGCATGTTGTTTCCGGCCTGACCGATACGAACAACCTGTCGCTGGATATCAAGAAGGCGGATCTCGCGGCGAAACCGGTGTCGTTCACGAAAAACGACATCACGCTGACGGCGCTCAAAGGAACGCTGGTGGCGGCGGCGGACAACAAGATCGGGATCAAGGGGCCCAGCGTTTCCGACGCCATCGGCGGCAATGAAACGCTTCGTGTTTCCACGGACGGTGCGGAAAAAATCACCTTGATGCTCTCCGGCCTGACGACGGGCGACCGCGCCATCGACCTGAAAATTTACATGAACGGCAATATGGGCAGCCCGGTCAGTTATGAGTATGTAACCTCTGCGGGTGGAAAACTTTCCATCGTGCTCGACGCGGACGCTTTCGGCGGCGGCGTGATCACGGCGGTGGATATATTCTCGAAGGCCAATTCTTCCCACGGTGTCCACAATTTCTGGCTGGAAAACGTCAAGGCGGATATGCCGGGCGGACTGGACACCGATATCCTGCGAATCGGTTTCGAAGACCTGCACGGCACGGGCGATGCGGATTACGAAGACGTCCTGTTCGACCTCAACATCAACCCGGTCACGATCGGCGATGTTGAAGGCGGCAACGATTATCTCGACGGCGGCGCAGGCAACGACACGCTGTACGGCGAAGGCGGGAATGACATCCTGATCATCGGTGACGGCCTCGACAACGCCCATGGCGGCGCAGGCGCGGATACGTTCAAGCTGACGATGATCGACGCGGACGCGGACAATATTCATGATTTCAACGCCGGTGAAGGCGACGTGATCGATATTTCGGCCGTTCTCGAAGGGTACGATGCCCTGACGGACGATATCGCGGCGTTCGTCCAACTGGTCCAGAACGGTGCCGACACCGAACTGCAGGTCAGCGCGAACGGCGACGGCACATTCGTGACGGCGGCGGTTATCCTGGGCGGTGCGGGCGCGGATGCGGCCACGCTGGTCGCGGACGGCGCGCTGGTTCTGGCGCACGCCTAAAATCTTTTTTGAGTGGGGAGGGAGTTCTGATAGAGAAGGGGCGTTATGCACCCTTCTCTACAGACTCTTTTTTTGCCGCTGGACCAGGGCGCGGTTGCGCCCGCCGCCCGCACCGTCTTTTTTCATGCGGACCTGCATCCCGCTTTGCGCACCCTGCCCGGGCTGACCTGCGTGCAGCCGTTTCGCCCGGCCGCGGCCCGGCTGGAGGCGGCGGGCTTTACCGTGACGCAAGACGTACAGCCGGTTCCTGCGTGTGACCTGGCCATCGTTCATCTTCCCAAACAGGTGGAGGAGGCGCAATTCGCGCTCGCCTGCGCGTTGATGTCGCTCACGCCCGGCGGCTGGCTTCTGGCCGGGGCGGCGAATGACGCCAACGGCGCGCGCATTGAAAAATGGCTCACGGCGGCTGGGCTGGAAACATCTTCCCTATCCAAAAACAAGGCGCGGGCCGTATGGTCGCGTCGCCCGGATACGCTCTCTGATACCGTACAGGCCTGGCATACGGCCGGATCGCGCCGCTCTGTGGATTTCGGGGACGGGATAAAATTTATCAGCCAACCCGGCGTGTTCTCTTGGAACCGTCTGGACGCAGGGACCGCATTTCTAATTGATAACGTCCCCGGAAATATTGCCGGAATTGGCGCCGATTTCGGGGCGGGGATCGGCCTGCTCTCGCGCGACGTATTGGCCCGCAGCGCCGCCACCGATTGGCATCTTGTGGAGGCAGACTCCCGCGCTCTTTCCTGTGCTTTCCAAAATTTGTCGGACATACAGCGCGCGTGCACGGTGCATAC
>JBDHTU010000240.1:0-2812 GCA_039808805.1 Micavibrio sp. | reverse complement strand
GAATTGTTCGCGCGTGAAAACCGCCCGGCGTCTGCCAGCGTCGCGCTCGGCCTGCGCCCCGGCAAACGCATCGAACAGGAACAGATCGCCGCGATCCAGTCTCTGGTGGCTTCTGCCGTGCCTGAATTGAAAATGGAGCAGGTTTCCATTATCGACCAGAACGGCAAGCTCCTCGCCCGCGGCGGCGATACGGCGGAAAACCAGGCGACGGTGAAGGCCGAAGAACTCCGCCTCAAGAACGAACAGCGCCTGATCCAGAATATCGAAGACCTCGTCGGCCGCACGGTCGGCTACGGCAAGGTGCGCGCTTCCGTCACGGCGGAACTGAATTTCGACCGCGTGAAGACGGACGAAGAATTGTTCAACCCGGAACAGCAGGTCGCCCGTTCGACGCAGACCGTGGAAGAAGCCGCGCAGGAACAGGAAGCGGCCGAGGCCGACAACGTCTCCGTTGAAAACAATCTGCCCGGCGTCGGCGCAGGCGCACTGGGCGCCGCCGGACCGAATTCCAACTCCAATCGCACGGAAGAAACCACCAACTACGAAATTTCCAAGACGGTGCGCAGCACGGTGCGTGAGGGCGGCGATGTGCGCCGCCTGTCCGTCGCTGTCCTGGTGGACGGCACGTATACGACGGCCGAGGACGGCACGAAAACATACGTGCCGCGTACCGAAGAACAGCTGGCGCAGATCGAAACGCTGGTCAAATCCGCCATCGGGTTTAACGAGGAGCGCGGCGACACGCTTGAAGTCGTCAACATGCCGTTCGCGGAAATCGACACGTCCGAAGACCTTCCTGACAATACGCTGTTCGGCTTTGACAAGAACAAGCTGCTCGACGTGGTTGAAGTCGTCACTGTCGCCATCATGATCATCCTCGTCATTCTGCTGGTGCTCCAGCCGATGGTGGGCCGCCTGCTGGCAAGCGAGGGCGGGACCGGGCTGGATGAAGAGACGGAGCGCGACCTGATCGCCTCCGGACCGCGCCCGCCTGCGCTCGAAGGCCCAAGCCAGGAGTTTGAACCCGCGAACCTAAACGAAGAAGAAGACAGTATGATCGACGTGCAGAAGGTCGAGGGCAAGGTCAAGGCAAGCTCGGTCAAAAAAGTTGAAGACATCGTCGATGCCTACCCGACGGAAACCGTATCGGTTATCCGAAGCTGGATGACGCAGGATTAAGGCCGGGGGATTGGGGAGATGAGGGTCAGGGAAGACTACAGAACCTTAACCGGAACGGAAAAAGCCGCGATCTTCATGCTCGCGCTGGGTGAGGATTACACCGCCAAGATTTTCGAACATATGGATGACGAGGAAATCCTCGAACTCTCCCAGACCATGGCCACGCTCGGCAAGGTCAACGCCAACGTGGTCGAACGCCTGTTCGTCGATTTCGCGGAACAGATGTCGTCTTCCGGCGCGCTCGTCGGCACGCAGGAATCGACCGAGCGCCTCCTCTCCAAGGCGGGGATGAGCAAGGAAAAAATCGACCAGATCATGGAAGAGATCCGCGGTCCCGCGGGCCGCACCATGTGGGAGAAGCTCGCCAACGTGAACGAGGAAATCCTCGCCAACTTCCTGCAAAAAGAATATCCGCAGACCGTCGCCGTGGTGATGTCGAAAATCACCACCGACCACGCCGGAAAGGTTCTCGCCCTCCTCCCCGAAAGCTTCGCGATGGAGGTGATCCACCGCATGCTTCGCATGGAGGCCGTGCAAAAAGACGTTCTTGAGGACGTTGAAAAAACCCTGCGCCAGGAATTCATGTCGAACCTCGCCCGGACCCAGCGCCGGGATTCCCACGAACACATGGCAGAGATTTTCAACAATCTGGACCGCGCGGCGGAATCAAAATTCATGGAAGCGCTGGAAAAAACCGTGCCGGAATCCGCGGAAAAAATCCGCTCGCTCATGTTTACCTTCGAAGACCTGCAAAAAGTCCCGCCCGCGGGCATTCAGCAGATCATCCGCGCCGCAGACAAGGAGAAACTCCCCACCGCTCTCAAAGGCGCGACGGAAACGCTGCGCGACCTGTTTTTCTCCAACATGTCCGAACGCGCGGCGAAAATCATGCGTGAGGATATGGCCGCCATGGGCCCTGTCCGCCTCAAGGATGTCGAGGAAGCGCAGCTCCATGTCGTCAGCGTCGCCAAGGATCTTGAGGCGCGCGGCGAAATCACCATCGCATCGGGCAGCGAGGAAGACGAACTTATTTACTGATACAACGCGTACAATAAGGTGCCGCTGACAACGTGAACACGCCGGACAAAAAATTCTTCTTCGACAGAAACATCTTCGACGCCCCGCCGAAGGAGGAACCGCTTGAGGATGCGCCGCCGCCCCCGCCGGTCTTTTCCGAAGAAGAACTCGCCGCCGCCAGGGACATCGCCTTTGAACAGGGCCGCCAGCAGGGACAGAAGGAACAGCTTGCCTCGCGCGAACAATTCGTGGCTCAAACGCTTTCCAAGATTGCAGACTCCTTTTCTCACTTGTTCGCCGCAGAAACGTTGCGTGAAAACGTCTTTGAGAAGGAGTCTTTGCGCTTGGCCGTTGCCGCGCTGGACCTGCTCTTCCCGGCGCTGACGGAAAAAGCAGGCCGGGACGAAGTTCGTAAAGTCATTCAAAAAACGTTGGCAGACCATAGAAAAACAAAAGAAATTTCTATTTACGTTGCGCCCGGCATGCACGGGGAGATCGAGGCGCTGATCTCGCGCCTGCGCGCCAATGAACACGATGAAGTGCTCTGGCGCGTGATAGAAGATACCGGCCTGACACAGGGCGACTGCCGCCTGGAATGGAGCGATGGGGGCGCGGT
>JBDHTU010000239.1:0-2844 GCA_039808805.1 Micavibrio sp. | reverse complement strand
CATCGAAAAGGCCGCCGGATGAAGAAGATCCAGGGGGCCGGTTTTTCGGTGCGGTTCACGCGCCGCGGTGTGATGAAGGCGCCTGTAAAGGCGGGCAATGAACCCGGTGACATTGTGTATGCTCAAACACAGATTTTCAGCGAAAGCGAAGAAGTGATGACTGAATCCTTCGAAAGAGCACCTGCGCTGGCCATTCACCCGGAGCAGGAGCACACAGCCCCGCGCGGGATGGAAAAGGCGGCGGCGACTGGCGCCCCGGTTTCCAGACTGAAAGAAAAAGCCTTGTGGCATGCGGCGCGCAGCGGCGATTGTTACGCCATCCGCCTGCTCATCATGGATGGCGTCGATATTGACGCACGCGATGCGCAGGGCCGCACCGCCATCAACATTGCAACGCAGTATAACCAGAAAGACGCGCTCAAAACCCTGCTCGCCGGGAAAGAGATGCGCCGCATGGCCAAGCTTGGCGAACTTCCCAGCAGCGTGTTTTTCGACAAATTCAAGAAATCCAAAACAGTGAACGAGTAAGCCATGCCCGCCAAGGATCATTCCGCCCTTCTGCCCAACGGTCTTGTCGATCTCCTCGCCCCCGGTGCGGAGCATGAGGCGCAGGCGATCAATGCCTGCATGGCCGCGTTTGCGGCGTTCGGGTACGACCGGGTAAAGCCGCCGCTGGTGGAATTCGAGGAAAGCCTGCTCGGCGACGGGCCGGGGCAAAAACTGGCGCGCCAGACCTTCCGCATGATGGACCCGGTGTCCCGCCGCATGATGGGTGTGCGCGCGGACGCCACCGCGCAGATCGCGCGGATTGCGACGTCGCGTCTTGGCGAAGAGAAGCGCCCGCTGCGCCTGTCTTATGCGGCCGATGTTTTGCGCGTGAACGGATCGCAGCTCCGTCCCGAGCGGCAATTCTGTCAGGTAGGGTGTGAATTGATCGGCGCGCAGAGCTTGACCTCCGATGTCGAGGCGCCGTTGCTGGCCCTCAAGGCCCTGTCGGATATCGGCATCGAAGGATTGTCTATCGACCTGACCGTGCCGACGCTGATCGCGCATCTGTATGAAGAGACCGGCACGGATGAGGGCGCGCGCGAAACGCTGGGCGACCTGATTGAAAAACGCGACCGCGATGCGATTGCGGCGCAGGGCGGAAAAGCGGCTGCGTTGATCGCTGCGTTGATGGACAATGCGCAGACGCCGGAAAAAGTATCGCTGCCCGGGCAGGCGAAAGACGAACTGGACCATTTGCGCAGCGTTGCATCAGGGCTTCGCGCGGCGCTGGATATTTACGGGCTTCAGGCCGTGCAGATCACGATCGACCCGCTGGAACGCCGGGGGTTTGAATATCAGACGGGGGTGAGTTTTACCCTGTTCGCGCGGGGAGCGCGGGGCGAGATCGGCCGCGGCGGGCGGTATGATATTACCGCGCAAGGGCGCGACCCGGAAACGGCGACTGGCTTTACCTTGTATATGGATACACTATTGCGCGTGGCCCGGCCGGCCAAAGCCCCGGCACGGCAGACCATTCCGGCAGACACCGGCTGGGACGCGGTAAAGGCCCTGCAAGACAAAGGTATCCAGGCCGTTCGCGGTGCAGCATAATTTCTTGACATAAAGTTTAGCAAATTCTAAATCTGTGCCCGTATTTTGCAAAAGGGCGCGCATGGCCAAAATCAAGAACATTAGTCTGACGTTTCAGCAAAGCGCGTATCTGGAGCGCCATGCCGGTGAAAAAAGCAATAACGCGCTGGCCGAGGGAATGGAACGCCATTTTCAGGCGGGCTTGTCACCGAAAGAGATCGGGCATCTGCGCCTTGTGATGGACCTGCCGCCGGAGCCGGCGAAACCGGGATCGCGTGCAGCGAGTATTGATCCGCGTCATGCCCTGATCATCAATTTCAAGGAATTGTCCGATAAAGATTTAGCAACGCGGATACAGCGTTCTTATGGCGTGCCGACCACGGAAGACGGCGTTGCGGCCATGCGCGAAAAAATCGGCAAGGCGGCAGAGCGCAAGAAAGAAGTGCGGAAGGAAAAGCCGCACAAACCGGAGTCTAAAAAATCCAAATCTAATAAGAAACAGTTGACGGCAACACCGCGTGATATTTTTGAAACGGCAGTAAAACAAACAGGCGCGAAGACCGCGGCGGCACAAACGGAACAGGCGGATATTCTCAAACCACACCAAGCAAGGCGTTACAATCATGGCTAAAAAATCTAAAACTCTTATGGTCAATGCCGAGCAAGAGGCGTTTCTGCAAAAGCATGCGGGCAAGGACGGCAACGGCCATCTTGCAAAGAAAACAAACAGGAAATTCGGCACGGATTTTTCGCCGGAAGATATCGGGCGGCTTCGGCAGGTGCTGGACCTGCCGCATCCTAAAAAGAAGCAAAGCGCTCTCGTCGATCCGCGCATCGCGTTCGTGACAAAGCACGCGCATCTGTACAATGATCAGCTTGCCCGGCGCATTGAAGAAAAATTTAAAGTCATCACGAAGCCCGACGATGTAGATCAGTGGCGCGAAAAAGCGCCTGTAAGACGAGATGCATTCGGCCGCGCCGCGGAAGGCCGGGTCGCTTTGCCGAAAGTGCACATGGATAAGAAAGCGGCAGGCGCGACGACGATTGAGAAATTCACGGCGGCGGTCGATGCGGTCATGCCTTCCGAAAAGGTGCCGGACAACGTAGTCAGGCTTCCCCGCATCCGGCGGTCCAAGGGCAGGGAGCCGTCATAGGCCGGAACTCGCCTTAAAGCTTGGCTTTCGCGCCATCTTCGCTTAAGACATCATCGGTAAAAACAACGCGCAGCGGAGATTCTTATGGCAAACGTGGCGGTGGTCGGCTCTC
>JBDHTU010000238.1:0-2869 GCA_039808805.1 Micavibrio sp. | reverse complement strand
CCGTACGGGCAAGATTGTTCACCAATGCCAGTTCGGCGTTCTTGGCCCCGCCGACCTTGATCCATTCGATATTCATGCCTTGTGTTGCCTCGACTGCGCTTTGAAACATCGTCATGAATTCAGGGATACCGCGTTTTATTTGTGAACTGACTTGGCCGCCCCGCATCCAATCGAGGATATTTTGGGCATCCAGGCGCCAGTTCACTTTCTGCACGGGTTGTATCAATTTCCCCGCACAAGCGATCGCGAACAATTCCGCACAATCGGATTCATGCCCTTTCAGCGGACGAGGCAGATTGGCAATCCCCCGGCTGCCGGATTTCTCTTCGCCATTCTCGCGGAACAGCCACCCCGCGCCAATCAGGCCATTGCGCGCGCTGCCATCCGTCCAGACATCGATATGTTTAGGACTCATTATTTTACCCGCCTGTATAGAAGACATATTTATGGCCATACCACTCACAATATGAAAATACAATATGTTTCGGCGGAGAAAATAAAATCCCCGGAAAACCGCGGTTTTTGCACGACTAAAAAGTGATAATATCGCCATACAATCATTATGGAATAATTTTGACACATTGAGAAAACTTGACAAAAAAGGAATTAAGTCCTATTATAATCAGCAGATTAAATTCGCTGAAAAAGGACCGCAAAAATAAAAAATATGAACGAACTGAATGATTCCAGACTACGGAAAATACCCACCTCCCCTTTTCCCCACCAAAAAACAATGCGCCGCAACAAAAGCCTTGCGCTAAACGCATGGCTGCCTATCCTGCAGATCATGAATTCGTTCGCCCCACCCCCTAAAATTCTCGGAGATATAAAATGGAAAGTTTGGTAGGCGCAGACATTGCCTGGATGCTGGTATCCGTGGCGCTCGTTCTGCTTATGACCCCCGGGGTCGCGTTCTTTTACGGCGGGATGGTTCCAGCCCGCTCGGTCGTTTCGACCAAATTTCAAAGTTTCGCGTGTATCGGCGTCGTCGGCCTGATCTGGGCCGTCTGCGGTTACTCCCTGGTCTTCACAGGCGCGGATGATGGCTCTTCTAAATTCATCGGTACGCTCGACCTCGCTTTCCTGAACGGCGTCGGCATGGAACCCAACCCCAGCTACGGCTCGACCATTCCGCATGTCCTGTTCATGCTGTTCCAGGCGACTTTCGCCATCATTACCCCGGCGCTGATCACCGGCGCCGTGGCCGAACGCGTCCGTTTCAAGGCGTGGATCGTGCTGATGGCCCTGTGGTCGCTTCTTGTCTATGTCCCGGTCGCGCACTGGGTCTGGGGGCCGGGCGGCTGGATCTTCAAAATGGGCGGCCTCGACTTTGCAGGCGGCCTCGTCGTTCATATGACGTCCGGTTACGCCGCGCTGGTCGCCGCGATGATGCTGGGCAACCGCACGGGTTTTAAACCGGAAGAAAATAATTCCTTCTCGGTTCTGCTCGTCATGCTCGGCGGCACGTTCCTGTGGATCGGCTGGTTCGGCTTTAACGCCGGCTCCGCACTCGGCGCCTCCGGTCTTGCCGGTCACGCCGCGGCCACCACATTCTTCGCCGCCGCCACGGCCATGACGGTCTGGATATTGATGGACTGGCTTGTACTGGGCAAACCGTCCGCCGTCGGCGCGATGGTCGGCGCGGTCGCGGGCCTTGTCGCCATCACGCCTGCCGCCGGATTTGTAACGGTGCAGGCTGCCCTGGTCATCGGCCTTGTTGCCGCCATTGTATGCAACCTCGCGTGCAAACTGATCAAAAACAAACTGAAAACGGATGATACCGTGGACGTATTCGCCTGCCATGGCGTCGGCGGCACCGTCGGCACCATCCTGACGGCCGTGTTTGCAACGACCGACGTTAACGCGGCTGGCGCAAATGGTTTGCTCTATGGAGGCTCCGCCCTGATGCAGGCAAACCTGATCGGCGCCGTTGCGGTTATTGCGTACACGATGGTCGCAACCGCCGCCATCCTCTTGGTCGTCGGCAAAGTGATGCGCATCCGCGTATCGCAGGAAGACGAGGCCAGCGGTCTGGACATCACCCAGCACGGTGAACGCGCCTTCAAGATGGGCTAAGTCCACCTACATTAACGATAGTTCTCGAACAAAAGACACTCCCCGTCTTGCGGCGGGGAGCGTCTCGTTGGGAGAGAAACTCAACCTACATTAAGCTTTAATCGCGGCGGTCATGCCCGCGCCCGCGGCCGCGATGATCGTCACGGCCGTGGCGATCATGACGGTCCCATCGATCCCGCCCGCGGTAATGATTGTACTTCTTGCCGCCGCCGATATTGACGTAAATGCCGTTGCGGTAGAAACGCCCGTCATTGTACCAGACGGAATGCGGGCGCGGCGGTTGTGTACGGTAATAATAGGCTGTTGGCGGGCGTTCGTAATACACCACGCGCGGCGGCACGATCACCCGGTTGTTGTCATAGATGGTGTAATTCACATCGCTGACATTCGGGCCGATATCGTTGCCCAACCCTTCGCCGACGATCATCCAGCTTCCGTCCGGCTGAAGGCACGCCGTGCCGTAGGCTTCCTGCGCGCGGTTGCCGATATAAACGGTGCGCGTATATTCGCGGCAATAGTCGTTGCCATAGGCGTTGGCATCGTCCGCACCGCCCAGCAGCGCCGCCGCCGAAAGACCGATGCCTGCGAGGATTGTTCTCAGTTTCTTAAACATGGACTTGTTCTCCGTATGTTGGTCCCATACGGATAAAACGAACGCCCATCCAAAAACCTTCGCCCGGTTTCACACCGCCACGAAATGATCACAGGTATTAATAAGAGATACGGAAGGAGGAAATGGTGCGGGTGGTCGGACTCGAACCGACACATCTTGCGATACCAGATTTTGAGTCTG
>JBDHTU010000237.1:0-2885 GCA_039808805.1 Micavibrio sp. | reverse complement strand
GTGTAGCTCAGGGGTAGAGCATTACCTTGCCAAGGTAAGGGTCGAGGGTTCGAATCCCTTCACCCGCTCCAATCGGACCATAGAAAAATTAGAAATTTTAAGAGGGCCGGATATTTTCCGGCTTTTTTATTATAAATCATGTCAGGCGGCTTGTTCTAGGGCCGCCTTTTCCATGCGCGGAAACAGGCGGGCATAGACTGCCATCGTTTTGGCGTTGACCTTGGCCACCGTGAAATCGGATTCGATACGGGCGCGGCCCTTTTCGCCCATCGACCGGCGCAGCGCCGGATCGGCCAGAAGTTTTTCGAGCCCTTCCGCCAGCGACCATGCGTTCTTCGCTTCGACCAACAAACCCGTCACACCGTCTTCCACTGTCTCCCGGCAGCCGGGCATGTCGGTGGTCACGATCGCACGGCCGATCGCCGCCGCTTCCAGCAGAACCTTCGGCACGCCCTCGCCGTAATAGGACGGCAGGGTGACGATGGAAGAGTCTTTCATCAGTTGCACGATGTCGGACCGTTGTCCCAGAAACTCCACCGTGCCTTCGTCTTTCCAGTGCGCCAGTTCGTCCGCCGTGACGGAATCATGGTTGCCCGGCGCGACATCGCCCGCGACGATAAAGCGCGCGGCAACGCCCTTGGATTTCAAAATGCGTGCGGCGTGAACGAATTCGCCGATGCCTTTGGCCTTCAAAAGACGGGAGCAGAAGAGGACGGATGGCACAGGCCCCCCTATCTCCGGCGTGTAGGCGAACTGCACAGGATCGACGCCAGAGCCGCGAATGATGGCGCAGCGTTCCTTGGGTATGGCGCCAGACCTGACCAGCGCCTTGGCATCGTCCGGGTTTTGAAAGATCACAAAACGTCCCTCCCCGCCGAAGGCAAGGCGGAAGAGCGGCACGACCACCGCGCGTATCGCCACGATCTTCGGATTGTCCGAATTGAACAATGCGCCAAGCCCCGCCACGGTGAACACGGCCCGCGGCGTTTTGGCTAAGCGCGAGGCCAACCCTGTATAAAACGCGTGGCGCACGGTGATGGCATGGACGATGTCCGGCTTTACATCCTGCAATGTCCTGAAAATTTTAAAGGCCAGTTGCAATTGCCCCAGCGGGCTCAGCGACCCCGTATGCGCGGGCAGATCGTGCCCCTTGATGCCGAGCGCCACGATCTCGCGGTTTGCGGCGGCACCGTTGGTGGCGAGATGCAGTTCAGCGCCTTGCGCGAGAATGTCTTTCGCCAGCGGCAGCCGGTGCGACCAGAACCACGCCATGTCGTTCACCATCAGAAGGAATTTTTTGCCCTGAAGCGCGTTCATGCCGCTGCCTTCGTATCCTGCCCAAAATCATGCGCGATCATACGTGCCAATCCTTCGTCCAGCGTGTAGGGCGGTGTGAAACCGCCCCGGCGGGATTTGGCCGCGCTGCATGTCGTATCGGCGCAGAATTTTTGGATGCGCACGGCGCTGATCGGGAATTTTTTGCCCGTGATTTTTGAAAGCCCGTCGAACGCAAGACCCGCGCCGAGGCCGACCGCATACGGCAGCCTGGCCAGGGCTTTCGTCTGGCCCAGCTCGCGGCGGATGACGCCGATAAACTCCCCCATCGCATAATCCGGCGCGTCGGCATAATTGTAAATCTCTCCGGGGTTTTTTTCGTCCAGCAGGCTTTTTAAAAACGCCGCGACATTCCCGACATAGGCGATGGATTTCCGGTTGCTGCCGTCGCCGATCATCATAAACCGGCCGGAAGCCACTTGGCGAATAAGGTTGTAAACATTGCCGCGGTTGCCTTCGCCGAACACGACGACCGGGCGCACGATGGTAAGATTTGCGGCGGCATTGCTTTTCATCCAGCCGCGCAGGACTTCTTCCCCTTCCAGCTTGCTGCTCCCGTAATCGTTGAACGGTGCGGGTACGCTGGTCTCATCCGGCGTTTTTGCGTTCAGGCCGTAAACCGCAAAGCTGCTGGTGAAGATCAACCGCGTGATGCCGTTGGCGTCCGCAGCCTTGGTAACATTACCGGTGCCGGTCACGTTGACGTCGTAATACCGCGAAATCGGCGTGACATTGTCCGCATGCTCGGCGGCAAGGTGATAGATCGCCTCGCATCCCGCCAGGGCTTTCGTCAAAACGGGCAGGTCGAGAATATCGACCGGGGTTTCATGACGCAGGTCGATGACGCTCACGCTGTGTCCGTCCTGCTCCAGAAGCGCCTTCAATCGCTGGCCGATAAAACCGCTGCCGCCGGTGATCGCAATTTTCATCTCATCGTTCCTTTATTTCATCCAGCGGTCGTGCCATGCCTGGAACATCAATGCCGCCCACAAATCCGTGGCGTTGGCATGGCCGCCGCGCCCGTTTTGAAAATCCGTCCAGCGCCGCGCCACCATATCGGCGTTCAGGATATTCTGTTTCTTTACTCTCTCAAAACTCAAAAGATCGGACGCCCAGTCTTTCAGCGGACCTTTCAGCCATTGATGCAGCGGCGCGTTGAATCCGGATTTCGGCCTGTCCCACAAGGCCTTCGGCACATGTTTTTCGAGCACGCGGCGAAGCAGCCATTTCCCCTCCAGCCCGCGGATTTTCATGCTCATCGGCAAACGCCAGCTATATTCGCACAGCTCGTAATCCATCAGCGGCGCGCGCGCCTCCAGCGCCACGGCCATCGCCGCCCGGTCGGTCTTCACCATCAAATCGTTCGGACGGTAGGACAGCGTGTCGGCATAAATCATTTTTTCCGCGAGCGACAAGCCTTGCGGCCACATCGCCGGATCGTCCAGCGGAGTCGCCACCTTTGCCGCGCCGGGCACCACGCCTTCTTCGGGCCAGACCTGCAGCAAAGAGGTATAGAGCGACCCCGTATCGCCTTTCGCCACCACCTGCCC
>JBDHTU010000236.1:0-2900 GCA_039808805.1 Micavibrio sp. | reverse complement strand
GAGGCACGAGCGGGAGTCGAACCCGCCTACAAGGATTTGCAGTCCTCTACATAACCGCTCTGACATCGCGCCATCCGAGGTCTATGGTGATAGAGGAGAGGGGGCGGGCCTGTCAACTCCAAAACCCCCTGAACAAGCCCCCAAAAGGGGTGGAAACCCCCCGGTTTTTGGGATAAAAGCGCATCAGAACAACATTCTGCCGGAAAGCCCGCCCATGACCGATTTCACCGCCGCCCGCATCAACATGGTAGACAGCCAGATTCACACGATGGGGGTCGTCAGCGAACCTGTGCTGGAGGCTTTTCGCACCGTGCGGCGTGAAGACTTCGTCCCCGATGCCCGCCGGGCCATCGCTTATTGCGATGAGGACCTGCCAGTGTCACCGGGACGTTGCCTGATGGAACCGGTAACCCATGCCCGCCTTGTGCAGGCGGCTCTTCCTGTGGCCGGGGATACGGTTCTCGATGTCGGCACGGCCACCGGGTATTCGGCGGCCATTTTCTCGAAACTGGCGGACCGCGTCGTGGCGGTTGAACCGGATCCCAAGCTCCTGACCAAGGCGGAGGCGATATGGCTGCAACTCGGTTTGCGCAATGTTACGCCGCACAGCGGCCCTTTCGCCGCCGGTTATGCGGCCTCCGCGCCCTACAGCCTGATCTTTATCAACGGTTCCATGGCAGAAATCCCGCCCAGTTTGATAGAGCAGATCGCGCCGGGCGGACGCCTCGTGGGGATCGTCAAGGGGGCGCAGGATAAAATTGGCCGCGCCGTCATCGTGACGAAGGCAGAAACCGGAACGGTGGGCGAGCGCGTTTTGTTCGATGCCGCCGTGCCTTACCTGCCGGGTCACCAGCCGCGCATCGGCTTCGTGTTCTAACCTCTTACAAAAGCTTTCAATAATAGACGGGGAAAAGTCGGGCGAGGGGCTTTGACAAGCCTTCATCGATCATAGACACTAGGTCCGTTATTCTCGTTTTCAATCGTTCGAACAATTCTTTATGGCCGACAAGACACCAGACCAGGAACCATCGATTGAGGAAATCCTAGCCTCCATTCGCCAGATTATCTCTGACGATGAGGATAAGGATTCCCAGGAGGAACCCGCTGCGCCGCCGGAACCCGTGTTCGAGCCGGCCGCTTTTTCTGAGCCTGAGCCGGAAGAAGAGGAAGAAGAAATCCTCGAACTTACCGACCCGATCGTGGAAGAGCCGGAGCCTGCCGCCGCGGAACCAGAAGAAATTCAGGTCGAGTTGCAGGATACGACGCCGCCACCCGCACCCACGGAGGTTGATATGACCCCACCGCCGATCAAGACCAGCGCGGACGATATCCTGACGGAAACGGCCCGTGAAGCCACGATCAGCAGCATGGCCAAGCTGGCCGGCAATATGCCCATCACGCGCCATCGTGAATACGGCAATATCACGCTGGAAGACCTCGTGCGCGAAATGCTTCACCCCATGCTTAAGGACTGGCTGTCCGACAACCTGCCGCCGATGGTGGAACGCATGGTCCAGAAAGAGCTGGAAAAGCTTGCCCGTCAGGCGCAGGACGTTTAAATTACTTTCCAAATTATAACCTGAATTGTCATGCCCGCTTTATGCGGGCATCCGGTCGATTCCAGACCCCCGCACAAGGCGGGGGTGACGCTGTGAAAGTAGTAGAAAAATGCTCGATAAAACCATCAACACCGCCGAAATCGAATCCCGCCATTACAAGGAGTGGGAGCAATCCGGCGCGTTCACCGCGAACCCTGCGGGTAACGCCGCGCCCTTCACCGTGATGATGCCGCCGCCGAACGTGACGGGCAGCCTGCATATGGGCCACGCGCTCAACATGACGCTCCACGATATCCTCACACGCTACAACCGCATGAAAGGCAAAGACGCGCTATGGCTTCCGGGAACGGACCATGCGGGCATCGCCACGCAGATGGTGGTCGAGCGCAACCTCGATAAAGAAGGCGTCAAGCGCCGCGATCTGGGCCGCGCGAAATTCCTCGAACGCGTCTGGGACTGGAAGGCTTTTTCCGGCGGCACGATCACGAACCAGATCCGCCGCCTCGGCGCGACGCCGGACTGGTCCCGCGAAGCCTTTACGATGGACGACAATCTTTCCCGCGCCGTCATCAAGGTTTTCGTTCAGCTGCACAAGGAGGGTTTGCTTTACCGTGACAAGCGCCTTGTCAACTGGCACCCCGTGCTGAACACGGCCGTCTCCGACCTCGAAGTCGAAAATATTGAGGTCAAAGGCCATATGTGGCACATCCAGTACGCGATCGAGGGCGATACCGCGCGCACGATCACGATCGCCACCACGCGTCCCGAAACCATGCTGGGCGATACGGCCATTGCCGTGCACCCGGACGATGAACGGTACAAAGACCTGATCGGCAAGATGGCCATTGTGCCGATTGCGAACCGTTTGATCCCGATTATCGCGGATGAATATTCAGACCCCGAAAAAGGCTCGGGCGCGGTGAAGATCACGCCTGCGCACGATTTCAACGACTTTGAAGTCGGCAAGCGCCACAAGCTTCCGATGATCAACATCTTCGACAAGAACGCGCATCTGAACGAAAACGCGCCCGAGGAATTTCAAGGCATGGAGCGCTTCGCTGCGCGCAAGAAGATTCTCGCCGAACTCGAAGCATTGGAAGTGCTCGAAAAGGTGGAAAACGTCACGCACTCCGTTCCCTACGATGAAAAATCGAAGACCGTCGTCATCGAACCGTACCTGACCGACCAATGGTATGTGGATGCAAAAACCATGTCGCTGCCGATCATCGATGCGTTGAAAACCGGGAAGACGGAATTCGTTCCGAAAAACTGGGAGAAGATCACCTGCGACTGGATCGAAAACCTGCAACCCTGGTGCGTTTCGCGCCAATTATGGTGGGG
>JBDHTU010000235.1:0-2915 GCA_039808805.1 Micavibrio sp. | reverse complement strand
CCTGAGGGGCCGTTTATCAGTTCGTTCCACGAATTTTTTATGTCCGGCCCCGCGCAAAGGTAAATGTTGGTGGACTAAGTCCACATTTTTAACCGAGGGAGGCGGGCGTTTGGTCTGCGGCCGGGCGGCGGTGTGGGCGGTTAAAACCATGGTTTATAATAGGCTTTATTTCCTATAAAGTCAAAGATTTATCAAAGCGCAATGGCCGAAGATTCCCTTCATTGTCATGCCAGCGCAGGCGGGCATCCGGATCCCCGCACGGGGGCGGGGATGACAAAGAAGAAGGCCGGGATAATGAAAGAGGGGCAAAATGGGAAAGCAGGGAAAATTGGGATGACAGGATGGAAAAACATATTTCGCTACGCCTGGTTTTGACACCAGAGGATTCGAAAGCAATTTTCGCTACGCCCGCTCCCCTAGCGCAACGATGCGTCCTGAACGACGTTTATGGAACTCAAAACACCCTCTACAATAGTTTTATAGAAAATGTCCGGCAGAGGTTCGCCCGCGTCCGATTTCGCCCGGATTTCGGCATTTAACGGCACCTTTCCCAAAAACGGCACGCCGCGTATTTGGGCCTCTTTTTCGGCGCCGCCGTGCCCGAACACAGGGTCCTCATGACCGCAGGACGGGCAATGATAATAAGACATATTTTCTATCAATCCCAAAATCTTGACGCCTGTTTTTTCAAACATCGCTATAGCTTTGCGCGCGTCAATCAGCGCAAGGTCCTGCGGGGTGGAAACGATGACCGCGCCGGTGACCGGCACTTTCTGGGCGAGGGTGAGCTGAACATCCCCCGTTCCCGGCGGCATGTCGATAATCAGCACGTCCAGATCGTCTTCACCATTCCGCCACGCCACGTCTCGGAGCATCTGGTAGAAGGCCGTCTGGATCATCGGCCCGCGCCAGATCATCGGTTTTTCTTCTTCGACAAGGAACCCCATCGACATCAGCTTCAGCCCATGCGCCTCCAGCGGAATGATTTTTCCGGAATCGTTGGTCGCAGGTTTTTGCCCGGCCAGTCCGGACAGGCGCGGCACGGAGGGGCCATAAATATCGGCGTCGAGCAGTGCGACACTTTTCCCCATTCTGGAAAGCGCAACGGCGAGGTTGAAGGCGGCGGTGGACTTTCCCACGCCGCCCTTGCCGCTCGCCACCGCGATCACGTTACGGAAAGGAAGGGCCAGCGGCGGGTTTTTGTGCAGGCCATGCGGGTCCGGTTCTTTGGACGGGGGCCGTTCGGCGGTCAACACGATGGTGACATTCCTGATTCCGGCAACCGCGCGCACCGCCTTCTCTGCCGCGAGACGAAGATTTTCCATCCGTCCGCCCATCGCAGGATCGACTTCCAGAGCGAACAGCACATCGCCGCCGTCGATTTTTAGGCCGCTGACCATGCCCGCATGCACGGCATCGCCCGCCTCCGTTCGAACGGAAGACAGCGCCTGCATGATTTCGGACTCCAGTGTCGCGCTCATGAGAAAGGGTTGTCCCTGCCTGAAAAAAACCGCTATTGTTATTGAGCATTCATATGCGTCACGCAATAAAAAACGGAAATTCAGGTACGTAGATGTCTTGGGACGATAATGGCGGCGGCAAGGGCCGCAATCCTTGGGGTAGCAACACGGGAAGCGGCAGCGGCGGCAAAAAAAGCCCCTGGGGTTCCGGCGGCGGCGGTGGCGGCCCGGGCGGCCCGGGGCGCGGCCGCGGACCCGAACCGGATTTCGATGATTTTATCAATCGCCTGCAATCGGGGATGAAAGATTTCATGCCCGGCGGTTTCGGCGGCGGCAAGGTGATCCTGGCCGGGGTCGGCGCCCTCGCCGCGCTGTGGCTGGCCAGCGGCTTTTACATCGTCAATCCCGGGGAGCACGCCGTGGTTCAGCGGTTCGGCGCCTACAACCGCACCATCGATACCGAAGGCTTGAAATACCGTTTCCCGGCCCCGGTCGAAACCATGGCCAAACTTAACGTCAATGAAATCCGCACGATGAATATCGGCTTTTCCGGCCCGGTCGGACGCGGCGCGAACATCTCGGTGGGCCGCGACGTGCCCGAAGAAAGCCTGATGCTGACGTCCGATTTCAATATCGTCGATCTCGACTTCGTCATCCAGTGGAACATCTCCTCGGCCGAGGATTTCGTCTTCAATATCCAGAACCCGGAAAACACGCTGCGCAAAGTGGCGCAGAGCGCGATCCGCGAAGTCGTCGGCCAGACGCGCATGTTCCAGATCATCACGACCGAACGCGGCGCCGTGGCCGAAAACGCCAAGGCGATCATGCAGAAAATCCTGGATGACTATAAATCCGGGATCAACATCACGCAGGTGCTGATCAACTCCGCCAAGGTGCATCCGGACGTGCAGAACGCGTTCCAGGACGTGCAGGCGGCGAAGCAGGATGCGGAGGACGTGCAGAACCGCGCGCAGGCCTACCGCGAGGACATCATTCCGAAAGCGCGCGGCGCCGCGACCCGCGTCGTGCAGGAAGCGCAGGCGTACAAGCAATCCGCCATCTCCCGCGCATCCGGGGATGCCGACCGTTTCAATTCCGTGCTTGAGGCATATCAGGCCGGTCAGGATGTGACCAAGGAACGCATGTATATCGAAACGATGGAAAGCGTCCTGAAGAATGCGCAGAAGATTATCCTGGATGACCAGGGCGGCAAGGGCGTCGTTCCCTACCTGCCGCTGGACCAGCTGCGCCGCATCTCCCCCGCCGCCGGTGAGGAAAACGCCAAGCAACCACAAACCGCCCCGACCATCAAAAACCAGGTGCAGCAATGAACGGCAAACTGACTGTCTTTTTCTTCGTTCTCGGTTTCCTGCTGATCGCGCTGTCACAGACGATGTTCATCGTCGACCAGACGCAGCAGGCCATCGTCCTTCAATTGGGTCAGCCTGTGGGCGA
>JBDHTU010000234.1:0-2930 GCA_039808805.1 Micavibrio sp. | reverse complement strand
GCGCAAAAAACAAACAGATCATCCTGCTGTCCGTCATACTGGTGTTGCTGCTGGCCAATATGGCCGTGGCCAGCGGCATCGTTTCGCTGAACTGATTTCAGGTTCGGTTTTGTGAAGCAGCGCAGATTCTCTTCTTCGCTCTGTCATAAGACGCTTTTATGTCAGTTAAATCATATGCGGTCTAAGTCAGCGCCATCTGGGAGCGGGCATTCACAATATCACGCGTTTCCGGGTAGAATGTATGACGCCTGTCGTCATTGTGATCGCTAATTCTTTCGGCCATACCTTGAACGGGAACGCCTTGCGCCATGGCGGACAATCCTTCCGCTGAGAGAGTGCTGGAATAACGGCTCCAGTCCATATTAACAGGCAAAACCGAAAATCCCCTGTTCATGAAAAGAGCCGTTAAACTTTCTTTATAAGGAAATTTATTATAGCCTCCAATATGAGCCGCCCCCGCACTTACAACGACTATTCTTGCGCCGCTAGCTTCCGTTTGTGCAACCACATGTTCTACACACACCATATTGCGTACAGCCATGTGATCTCGCGATTTAGAATTAACCCTTTGTCCTGTCACATTGACGGGATAAGAGTTTATGACGCGTTCGGATTCCGGGCTTGCGGCAATAATCTCTATTCGAGGCGTCATAGTTACGTCGTGAAAACTGATGGGGATATTCGCTCGCATGCAAAATTCCAAACATGCTGAATGCCCATCGTACCCCCAAATAAAAAATCCGTCTCTTTGAAAGGAATCCACATTGGCGCGCATGCGGGATTGATCATCGCTTGGTTTGACGCCACGTTTCATCTCGGAAAAATTTGAAGGTAATTCTATGCTTACCGCGACTGATCGGTCGGGGTTCGCTTTCTGCTGCTTATGAAGCTCCCGAATACTGGCCTGCAATAAAAGAGCGTTTAGCGTAAGATTATGGGATTCTCCCATGATTATTACGAGTTTTTTATCGGCAGGCAGCCTGTCCAGAATCCAGTTTTGCGTATGCATAATGGCTTGATAGGCAGGGCGTATGTTGAAAGGATCTCGGGAGCAGTCTATAATTCTTTGCGCTACGGCATTCTCCGCGCGCATTATTTCCGTTACCTCGTGAAAGACGTAGATCTGTGGGCTGGTTAGAGTTATTGATCCTGCTGCTGCTAAAAATATATCACGCCGCGTAAACATAAAAAGTCCTCCGAATTAAAATTCTGATACATATTCTTATTTATTATGTCAATATATTAAAAATTTTGATTTTGCGGGGCTTTTGATTAGATTGCGCCCATGGCAGGCGATCATAATTCAGTGCGCCCTTGGCGGATGATCTCCCGGCGGCAAAGCCGGAAAATCTGGGTCGGCAACGTCCCGGTGGGCGGGGATTCGCCCATCACCGTACAATCGATGACCAACACGCTGACCCATGATATCGCCGCCACGGTCGCGCAGGTCAGGGCGCTGGAGGCCGCGGGCGCGGATATCGTGCGTATTTCCTGTCCGGATGAAGAATCCTCCGCTGCGTTGAAACAAATCACGGCGCAGGTCTCGGTGCCCATCGTCGCGGACATTCACTTTCATTACAAACGCGGGATAGAGGCGGCGCAAAACGGCGCGGCCTGCCTTCGCATCAATCCGGGCAATATCGGCTCGGAAGAGCGCGTGAAGGAAGTCATCAAGGCCGCGAAGGATCACAACTGTTCCATCCGCATCGGTGTCAATGCCGGTTCGCTGGAGAAAGACCTGCTCGATAAATACGGCGAACCATGCCCGGACGCGATGGTGGAATCCGCGCAGCGCCATATCAAAATCCTCGAAGACCATGACTTCTTCAATTTCAAGATTTCGTGCAAGGCGTCCGATGTTTTCATGGCTGTCGCCGCCTACCAGCAATTGGCGGACATATGTGATTACCCGCTGCATCTCGGCATTACCGAGGCCGGCGGCCTGCGGTCCGGCACCATCAAATCTTCCATCGGCATGGGCAATCTTTTGTGGGCGGGGATCGGCGATACCATCCGCGTGTCGCTGTCCGCCGACCCGGTAGAGGAAGTAAAGGTCGGCTTCGACATTCTCAAATCGCTCGGCCTTCGTCACCGCGGCGTGAACGTCATCGCGTGCCCGTCCTGCGCGCGCCAGCAGTTCAAGGTCATCGATACCGTTGCGGAACTGGAAGCGCGGATCGCGCATATCACCACGCCGATGACCGTTTCCATCATCGGCTGCGTCGTCAACGGGCCGGGAGAGGCGCTGATGACCGATATAGGCCTCACGGGCGGCGGACAGGACAATCACCAGATCTACATCGGCGGGGAGAAGGCGCACCGTTTCAATGCGGG
This sequence comes from Micavibrio sp., assembly GCA_039808805.1. Taxonomy (GTDB): domain Bacteria; phylum Pseudomonadota; class Alphaproteobacteria; order Micavibrionales; family Micavibrionaceae; genus Micavibrio_A. Next base: position 596 of record JBDHTU010000234.1, on the reverse strand, counting down.
CGACAAATCCATCGTCGACCATATCGTCGCGATGATTGAGGAAAAGGCCGCGGCCATTCAGGCATCGGCCAAAGTCGCGGCGGAATAATTTAATTGACATAATAAATAAAGTAATATAGGGCATGGGCATGAACAAATTTGCCAATGCCCTTACAGTCCTGTCTTTAACTTATGCCACCGTGGCGTCCGCCGATGCGCCGCAGGAGCACGTTCCACCGTCGCCTCGTCCGGCGACAGAGCAGGAACTCTATAAATTTTGTAAAGAACAGCGTCCGTATCGCGATGTTTTCGGCGTAGTCGGCGTTGAGGACCATGTGAATGGCGCTACGTTTGCATTTTTGAGCTGCGCTCATAAAACGGTTGCACCCAGGGAGTGTGAGGATTTAATCGCAATGCGCATGATGGTCCAGCTTGTCGGAAGCATCGGGGCCAACGATAACAAAGAAAACGGGACACGCGACCTGAGCGCACGCTGGGAGAGCGAATATGGCTGGGCGATTGATAGTTATTGCATGACGATGATGTAACGCGTTTTTGAAACGTTACCCGTTTTTTGGAGTTTTGGGCCCCATCGCCCTGCGCATGATTTCGGCGGC
>JBDHTU010000233.1:0-2948 GCA_039808805.1 Micavibrio sp. | reverse complement strand
GTTCAACAGGCCGCCGAAGCCAAAGGCATCGACCCGCAAAAATTCACCGACGATGTTTCCCAGAATTTCCGCGACCTTCTGCCGAAGCTGAACATTACGAACAACGATTTTATTCGTACGACCGAAGAGCGTCATAAAATCGCCTGTCAGGCCCTCTGGAAAAAACTGGTGGCATCGGGTGATATCTATCTTGCCACGTATGGCGGCTGGTACGCGGTGCGCGACGAAGCCTATTACGGCGAAGACGAATTGAAAGACGGCCCCAATGGCAAGAAAATCGCGCCCTCCGGCGCTGAATGCGAGTGGGTGGAGGAAGAAAGCTTTTTCTTCAAACTCTCCGCCTGGGGCGACCGCCTTTTAAAATTCTACGAAGACAATCCGGATTTCATGCAACCCGAAAGCCGCCGCAACGAAGTGATCAGCTTTGTGAAAAGCGGACTGCGTGATTTGTCCGTGTCACGCACCCGCCTGACATGGGGCGTGCCGGTTCCGGATGCGCCGGGCCACGTCATGTACGTCTGGATAGACGCGCTGACGAACTACATCACCGCGCTCGGCTATCCGGATGAAAACGCGGACCTGTTCAAAGAATTCTGGCCGGTGGCGCACCACATGGTAGGCAAGGATATCCTGCGTTTCCATGCCGTTTACTGGCCTGCTTTTTTGATGGCAGCCGGGCTTCCGGTACAAAAGAAAGTTTTCGCCCATGGATGGTGGACGCGGGAAGGGCAGAAAATGTCCAAATCGCTCGGAAACGTCATTGCGCCGGACGATCTGATTGCGATGTACGGGCTTGACCAGTCACGTTACTTCCTGCTGCGCGAAGTGCCATTTGGCAATGACGGCGATTTCGCGCATGATCAGGCCGTATCCCGGATTAATGCGGACCTCGCCAACGGGTTCGGCAATCTCGCCCAGCGCACGCTGTCGCAGATCGCTAAAAACTGCGATGCCAAGGTTCCCGCCTATGGTGATTTTACCGCAGAAGACAAGGCGCTGCTGAAGGAAGTGCATGAGCTTCTGGTGCCGGGCCTGCGCCGCGAGTTCGATAGATTCGCCTTCCACAAAGGGCTGGAGCATTTCTCCAAGGTCGTTTACGCCGCAAACGCATACATCGACGTACAGGCACCATGGGGGCTGAAGAAAACCGATGTGAAACGCATGGAAACCGTGCTCTACGTTCTGGCCGAAACCATCCGCTGCCTCGCCATCGCCATTCAATCCGTAACACCGCAATCCGCGGCAAAGATGCTGGATCAGGTGGCCGCACCGATGGACAAACGCGGTTATGAACATATCTCTCTGGAACATGCGCTTGTCCCCGGAACGCCGCTGCCTGCGCCGGAAGGGGTCTTTCCGCGCATTCAACCCAACGAAGAAAAGGCCGCCTGACAGGGCGTGTGAAAAGCGCGCATGTGGATCGACAGCCATTGCCATCTGGATCATGAACGAAACGCCGATGGCGATACGCCTGCGGCAATCGTTGCCCGCGCCAAAGCCGCCGGTGTGGACGGCATGCTGTCCATCAATTGCCAGATCGCTGCGGAATTCGATGCGCTGCTCGGCCTTGTGAAGCCACTGGACAATGTCTGGTGTTCCATCGGGACGCATCCGCACGATGCCGGGCTTCCGGCGGAAAAAGCCATCACGCAGGAACAACTGGTGGCGCTCGCGAATTCGGATGACAAGATCATCGGCATCGGTGAAAGCGGCCTCGACTTTTTCTACAATCACTCAACGCCCGAAGATCAGGAAGAATCCTTCCGCAAACACATCCGCGCCTGCATCGAAACCGACCTTCCGCTGATCGTTCACGCCCGCGATGCGGATGAAGATATCATTCGTGTCATTCGCGAAGAAAACGGCGGAAAACCGCGGGTCAGGGGGGTCATGCATTGTTTTTCTTCGGGCCCCCTGCTCGCTGAAAAAGCTTTGGAAGAGGGGTTTTACATCTCCTTCTCCGGCATCGTAACTTTCAAGAAATCCAAAGGCTTACAGGATATTGCTAAGACGGTACCCCTGGACCGCATTCTGGTGGAAACCGATGCGCCGTTCCTGGCGCCGGAACCGCACCGCGGAAAGACCAATGAACCGGCCTTTGTGGGTCACACCGGAAAATATCTTGCCGGCCTCCTGAATTTGGATGAAGAAACCATGGCAACCCATTCTAAAAGCAACTTTTTCTCTTTATTCAATAAGGCAAAGAAGACGTGGACGGCGAACTGATCATCCTCGGCTGCGGCGGTTCCGCCGGCGTGCCGACCATCGGTCAATGGTGGGGAAATTGCGACCCGGCGCAGCCCCGCAACGTTCGCACGCGGCCATCCGTGGCCGTCCGGACGCAAAACACGCTGGTCGTGGTCGATACGGGGCCTGATTTTCAGATACAAATGAACCGGGAGCAGCTAGGCACGCCGGACGCCATCATCATCACGCACGCTCATTTCGATCATATCAACGGGCTGGACGAACTGCGCACGTTGCAAAGGCTCCATAAAGGCCGGAAATTCCCGCTGTACGCCTTGCCGGAAACGCTGGAAAAACTGTATCAGCGGCTCGGTTATATGTTTGAAAACAGCGAGGACGGGTTTTATCCAACCGTGTGCGAAGCAAATGCCGTAAAACCGGCGCAGGTCCTGCAATTGGGCGATATCGCCATCAAGACATTTGAACAGGAGCACGGCTCGATTAAATCCCTGGGCCTCAGAATCGGCAATATCGGCTATTCAACCGATTTAAAACGGTTGAACCGCGCGGCGCTCGACATCCTGAACGGCGTGGATACATGGATTGTCGATGCCGCAGGGCATCACAGCCGGACGAACCCGGTGCATATGTGCATCGAAGAGATCATCGAAACGAACAGGGAAATCGGCGCCCGGAAAGTTTATCTCACGCATCTGCCGCCGACGATGGATTATCAGACCTTGCTCGATGAATTGCCGGAT
>JBDHTU010000232.1:0-2956 GCA_039808805.1 Micavibrio sp. | reverse complement strand
GCGACGGGAAAACCGCTGGCGGAATGGCAGGCGATGCCTAAATCCGCGCCTCCGGATGACTGGTTCTTCGACATCACGCTGGTCATGCCGCCGCGCGATATCCTTTACGACCGCTGCAATGCGCGCTTCGAACAGATGCTTAAAATGGGCGCGGCGGAAGAGCTTGAAGCATTCGACCAAAAAGTTGCAGAGGGCCAAGTATCCGGAGAGGCCATCCTGATCAAGACTGTCGGCGCGAATGCCCTGCGCGCCTGGCGGAAGGGAGCGATCACCCGCGAACGGGCGATCGACCTTGCCCAGACCGAAACCCGGCAATACGCCAAGCGGCAGACGACATGGTTTAACAATCAGGTCAAACCCGCCGCCAATATTCACAGAATAGAAACGCGTTGATGATCTATCGCGGTGACAGGGCCGCCGCAACACCAAATCCCTGATCTCTTCTGATGTACTGCGAGAGCTGCACCACCCTATCACCCTGCGAACTGTTTTCGACATCAAACACAGGCTCACCACCGTCCGGTCCACCTGGGCATATCTTTACAAGGGTCCAGCCGTTATGTTCGTCGATAACCGCCGCACTGTAAAATCTCACGGCATGCCGCCAGAAATCCTGATCGGAATTCAAGCCCGCAAGACCTTTGATCCGCTCGACCTGCCGCTGGGTTTTTCCCGGCAGGGTCAGCTTAACCTTAATAATGCCTTCAGGATGGGGCAGATCGACCGCAGGATAGAGACCGGCATTGTTCCAGCGCCGCGAATATTGCCCATGACGTTCCACCGTCGTTATGACGAAATCGCCGTAAAGCTTCGCGGCATCCTGAAATATTTCCTGCAACGTAACAGGCTGATCCCCCGCGTCCAAAAAGGCTTCCGCTTTTTTGAATCCGGCATAGTCAGGGCCGCTTAAAATAACGACTCCGTCCTCGTGAACGGGGCTGGCGGCGCGCGGCGCCAGCATCAATTTTTGCCAAATGTCGCGAAACATAAAATACCTCTCTTTAGACGCATATCGATGCTTGATTTTTATGTCAATGGAAAAGCTGTTGCCAAGATCCGAACTTTGGCGTAGCTTTGTGCCATGCAAAACTCTTTCGGCCTTCTCGTGCTCGTGCTTGTGGTGCTCCTTCCGGAGGCGCTGACGCTCTGACGCGAATATGGTCAAAGTCTGTACAGCGCCCCCGAAATAAAATCCGGGGGTTTTTTTATGGCCGTATAGACAAGACATATGCAGAAATTGAATGGATGGTATGCAATTTATGAATTATTGTTATAACAATATTGCGTCTTTTGAAAGAATCTTACGTTTCTTTTGCAATGGCGCATGGATTATGACCATAATGAAGAAGATTACAGCAACCTCCTTTTGTGCAACACATTCAAAGCCGCGTTTGGTCCGCCAAACGGGCTTTGTTTTTTAAACGGTAAGAGGAAGACCATGACCACCGCCACCGCCAAGCAGCAGGCCGAGCAGACAACCCCCGCCAAAACCCGAAAGATGACCGGCGCGCAGATGGTGATGGAAGCGCTCGCAGAACAGGGCGTCGATACCATTTTCGGCTATCCGGGCGGCGCGGTGCTTCCCATCTACGATGCGCTTCACCAGCAGCAGAAAGTCAAACACGTCCTCGTCCGCCACGAACAGGGCGCGGGCCACGCGGCGGAAGGTTACGCCCGTTCCACCGGAAAGGTCGGCGTCTGCCTCGTCACCTCCGGCCCCGGCGCGACGAATGCGGTTACGGCCCTGACGGACGCGCTGATGGATTCCATCCCGATGGTCTGCATCACCGGGCAGGTGCCGACCTTTTTGATCGGCACGGACGCGTTCCAGGAGGCAGACACCACCGGCATCACCCGCGCCTGCACCAAGCACAACTACCTTGTCAAAAGCATCGGGGACCTGCCGCAGGTTTTGCACGAGGCGTTTCACGTCGCGCGCTCCGGCCGCCCCGGCCCCGTGCTGATCGACCTGCCCAAGGATATCCAGTTCGCCGAAGGCGCCTACATCTCCAAGGAAAAGGCGCCGATGCATATTTATCAGCCGCGCACGGAGGCCGATATTGAACTGATCGAGCAGGCGGCGGAGATGATCGCGGCGGCGAAACGCCCGGTGTTCTATACCGGCGGCGGCGTTATCAACGCAGGCGCGCATGCTTCGGACGCGCTGACCGCGCTGGTGCGTGAGACAGGCATTCCCATCACCTCCACCCTGATGGGCCTTGGCGCGTTTCCGGCATCGGACAAGCAATGGCTCGGCATGCTCGGCATGCACGGCACGTATGAGGCCAACTGGGCGATGCACGATTGCGATGTCATGATCTGCATCGGCGCGCGGTTTGACGACCGCGTGACGGGCTCGCTCAAAGGGTTTTCGCCGCATTCGAAAAAAATCCATATCGATATCGACCCGTCTTCGATCAACAAGAACGTCCATGTCGATCTGGGCATCGTCGGCGATGCGGGCAAGGCAATTGAGATGCTGCACAAGGTGTGGAAGCAGCGCGGCTACAAGATCGATGCCGATGCGCTGTCCGGCTGGTGGAAACAGATCGGTGAATGGCGCAAGGTCAACTGCCTGCAATACAAAACGTCGAAAGACGTGATCAAGCCGCAATACGCGCTGGAAAAACTGCGCGACGCCATCGCCAAAGACGGGCGCGACACCTTCATCTCCACCGAAGTCGGCCAGCACCAGATGTGGGCGGCGCAGTTCCTGCCCTTTGACAAGCCGAACCGCTGGCTCACCTCCGGCGGGCTCGGCACCATGGGCTACGGCCTGCCTGCCGCCATCGGCGCGCAGATGGCGCACCCCAATGCACTGTGCATCGATGTGGCCGGCGAAGCGTCCATCCTGATGAACATCCAGGAAATGACGACGGCGGTTCAATACAAACTGCCCGTCAAGATTTTCATCCTGAACAACCAGTGGATGGGCATGGTGCGCCAGTGGCAGGAA
>JBDHTU010000231.1:0-2972 GCA_039808805.1 Micavibrio sp. | reverse complement strand
TGTCAGACCATCGATAAAAGCCTATATTCATTATGGATTTCCCGTCTTTGATGGGCTACAAAAACACAAAACCGCGCGAAAAGTAAAGATTTATGACTGTCCCGACCATCGCCATCATCGATTACGGCTCCGGCAACCTTCGCTCTGCCGCCAAGGCGTTTGCGCATGTGCTTGCCCATGAAGAAATGGGTGGCGATGTTGTCATAACAAACAAAGCGGATGTGGTTGCTTCCGCTGACCGCATCGTCCTGCCGGGGCAGGGTGCCTTTGGCGATTGTATCGCGGGATTGAAGGCCGTGGACGGCATGGTGGATGCGCTGCAGGATTCCGTGTTGCGCCGCGGCACGCCGTTCTTCGGTATCTGCGTCGGCATGCAATTGCTGGCCACGCGCGGCCTGGAGTTTGGCGAGCATGAAGGTCTTGGCTGGATTCCGGGCGATGTCGTGAAGATGCAGCCGTCAAACGCTGCGCTGAAAATTCCGCATATGGGCTGGAACACGATGACAGCGGGCGATGTTGTTCATCCTGTGTTGCAAGGCATCACAAAAACATCTGCAAGCGCGCTGCCGGATTTTTATTTTGTTCACTCTTTTATGTTTCAATGTAAGAACAGCGAACATGTTGCGGGCTGGTGCGATTATGGCGGTGAATTTGCTGCAATGGTCGCAAAAGACAACATGATCGGTACGCAGTTCCACCCGGAAAAAAGCCAGCAGGCGGGATTGGAGTTGATCCGCGGATTTTTGCGCTGGAATCCGTAAATCGCACAGGGGATTTTGATGACAGACCAGAACAATCTCAAACCGAAAACACCCGATGTCACGGTACAGAAAATCGCGGAAAGCCTGTCGCGGGCGGACCTGAACGATCTGTGCGATGCCACGGATGCGGCCATCGAAGGCGGCGGCGGTTTCGGCTGGGTCTCCGTTCCCGAACGCAATGCGCTGGAACGGTATTGGCAGGGTGTGATCGCGGCGCCGACGCGCCTGTTGTTTGTCGCGCGCCTCGATAATGTCATATGTGGCACGACGCAACTGATTTTGCCGCCTGGCAACAACGAGGCGCAGGGCCATGCCGTGCAGATGACAACCAACTTCGTGGCGCCGTGGGCGCGGGGACACGGATTGGCCCGTATGCTGCTGGAAACGGTGGAGGATGAAGCACGCGCCATGGGGTATGCGGTTATCAATCTCGACGTTCGCAAAACGATGGACAAGGCCATCGCTTTGTATGAGAGCATGGGATATGTCCGGTTCGGGGAACACCCGTATTCCGTCCGTGCGGATGGCGAAACCGTTCCCTCCCTGTATTATTACAAGGTCATAAAGCCCGGATTTTTTGACGGCAAATAGGGTTTTCTTTTCACCCCGGCCCGCTATAGTCTCTTACAGCAAGGGGAGACAGGACCCATGGGCGAATTCCGCGGGCGCATTTACGACAGCATTCTGGATACGATCGGCGCGACGCCGCTGGTGCGGCTTCCCGGCTTTTCAAAGCGTTACGGTTTGAAAGCGGACATCGTCGCCAAGCTTGAATTCTTCAACCCGCTCGGCAGCGTCAAGGACCGGATCGGCTTTGCGATGATCGATTCTGCGGAACGTGCGGGACAGATTGCGCCGGGAAAAACCGTTTTGATCGAGCCGACCTCCGGCAATACCGGCATCGCGCTGGCCTTTGTCGCCGCTGCCAAGGGATATCGCCTGATCCTGACAATGCCCGAAAGCATGTCGGTCGAGCGTCGCAAGATGCTCAAACTTCTCGGCGCGGACCTTGTCCTGACGCCGCCGGAAAAAGGCATGAAGGGCGCGATTGAAAAAGCAAAAGAAATTCTCGCCGCGACGACGAACGGTTATATGCTTCAGCAATTCGACAATCCTGCCAACCCGGAAATTCACCGCACCGCCACGGCGATGGAAATCTGGAACGACACGGGTGGGAAGGCGGATATCCTGATCTCCGGCGTCGGGACGGGCGGGACGTTGACTGGCGTCTCCCAAGTGTTGAAACAAAAGAAACCGTCTTTTCAAACGATTGCGGTGGAACCGGCGGCCAGTCCCGTTCTTTCCGGCGGTTCGCCTGCCCCTCATAAAATCCAGGGGATCGGTCCCGGCTTTGTGCCTTCCATCCTCGATACAGGGTTGATCGATGAGGTCGTGACGGTGGAGAACGATGCGGCGTTTCAAACCGCGCGGGAAGTCGCCCGCGAAGACGGCCTGCCTGTCGGCATCTCCTCGGGCGCGGCTTTGTGGGCGGCAAAGGAAATTGCGTTGCGTCCTGAAAACGAAGGCAGGATGATCGTCGTGATCCTTGCGTCTTTTGCCGAGCGCTATCTCTCCACCGCTTTGTTCGACGGGCTGGAATAATATGCTGTCTTTTATTGAATCGATTCAAAAACGCGATCCGTCAGCGCCGACTTTCCTCGAAGTCATCCTCGGCTATCCGGGTTTTCATGCGCTTATTCTGTTCCATCCCCTGGCGGCGCTTTTGTGGCGGCTGGAGATGCGGGGCCTTGCGCGGCTGTGGGCGAATATCGGGCGTATGGTATCGGGGATTGAAATCCATCCGCAAGCCAGGATCGGCCGTCATTTGTTTATAGATCATGGCATGGGCGTGGTTATCGGCCAGACAGCAATCATTGGCGATGATTGCACGATCTATCAAGGTGTGACGCTCGGCGGGCGCGGCAAGGCGGGCCCGGAAGGAAAACGCCACCCGACCATCGGAAACCGCGTTATCATCGGCGCGAATGCGCAGGTGCTCGGGCCTGTTATCATTGGCGACGGCGCGCGGATCGGCGCCAGTGCCGTTGTGTTGGACGATGTGGACAGCGAGGCAACGATGGTGGGCAATCCCGCGCGTTATGTGGGAAAGGCGGACACGCGTCCCGCGTCTTACGGTTTGCCTGAAGGGGCCTGCCCGGATGTCATCGATGAAAAACTGAAGGCTGTTGAAACACAGCTTCAGACGATCCG
>JBDHTU010000230.1:0-2983 GCA_039808805.1 Micavibrio sp. | reverse complement strand
CCCTGCAGGAGGGGTTTTACGGGGACACTTTTCATCGATAGTTCAAGATAGCCAGCTTCAATCGAGGACAGGTCGAGAATATCGTCAATCAGCGCGATAAGGCGTTCGCCGGATTCATGAATACCGCTGGTATATTCTTTCTGCTTGTCATTGAGCGGGCCGAAATACTGGTTTTCAAGGATTTCAGAAAATCCCATGATCGCGTTCAGCGGGGTCCGGAACTGGTAGGACACGTTCGCCAGAAAATCCGTTTTTAACTGTTCCGCCGCTTCCAGCGCTGCGTTTTTGTCGCGCAACGCGTTTTCCACGCGCGTGGAATCAGATACGTCATAATAGGTCACCATAACGCCGCCATCTGGCAGCGGCATGGTTGCGTACCATAGATGTATGCCATCCGTACGCGTGAGGCGGCCTTGCCGTTCGGCGCGTTCCAGCCCGTGGCCGATGAGCGTGCGGCGTTGTTCCGCCCAATCGTCCGGGACAAAGAAATCTTTCATGCGGTCAATTATCTTACTGATATGCGGACCGCCCTCCATTTCCTCGGGATGCAGGTCCCAAATGCGCGCAAAGGAAGGGTTCCAGAGTTTCAGCCGGCCGTCCCCGCCATACACGGCCACACCCTCGGCAAGGTTGTCGAGCGTTTCCTTTTGAACGGCGATCAGCGTGTTGTAGGAGGATTCCAGTTCCAGGCGGCTGGTGACATCATCGAATGTGAACATCAGCCCACCCATAGGGTGCGGCATGACGTGTACGCGTATGGCGCTGCCGTCCGGCAAGTATAACATTTCATCATGCGGATCGATCAGCCGCGTGAACATATCCAGCCAACCCTGCTTGTATTTGCGGAAGTCCGCCTGTTCCGGCAATCGGCGATTTTCACGGAGTTTTTCTATAATGTCCCCGATTTTGGGCTTGGTATTGAGCCATCCTTCTTCAAGCCCCCATTGTCTGGCATAGGCGGTGTTGAAAAATTCAAGGCTCTGGTCCGCGGAAAAAATCGCGATGGCCGAATTTAATTGCTCCAAAAGGCTTTTGTTGGCGGCAGTGTGGCGGTCCAGTTCTGTCTGGATTTCCTCTTCACGGGTAATGTCGCGCGCGCAGCCAAGGGTCTGGTGCGTTCCGGGCAGCGGCATTTCCTGCAACTCCATCCAACGGCGCTTGCCGCCGACGATCACGTGGCAGCGGCACGCCTGGGCTTTGCCTTCCCGGAGGGCATCTGCGGCCATGTCGCGCGGCGTCCGCGCTTGTGATTTCGATGAGATCGTTATTTCCATCTGCCCGGACACGGCATCGTCCGGCACGGTGCCCACCATGATGGCGTACGCTTTGTTGACCCAGACAATATCCCCTGTCGCGTCGCGCAGCCAGACGGGCTGGGACTGCGCATCGAGTCCGCCCTTCATCATGCCCAGTTCGTTTTCGGCGGCCTCTCGTGCGGCGCGCAGGCGCGCCTGCGCATCGTCTTCGTCGGTAATGTCTTCCAGCCAGAGAATGCAGAATCGGTCCCGCCCGTCGAGGGCGGCGCCCGTTGCGCCGCGGGCGCGCAGGCCGCGCCGCCCTTTTTCGGTACGCACACGGATGGAAAACGGCTTTCCTTCCTGCTCCAGCTTCAGGAACAACCCTTCGAGCACGGCGGCGTCGCCGGTTTCCAGCGCTGACTGGATATCCTCAACGGTGCGCACACCGCCCAAGCCCAGCAGGCTGCAAAACCCATCGCTGTAGGCCACGCTGCCGTCCCGGTGAAATCCGCAATACTCCCCCGGGAAGGCGTTCAGGAACGCCTCAAGGCGCGCTTTTTCCAGCGCAAGCTGATCCGCACCGGTCAGGGGTGCGAGCAAGGTGGAAAACAGGGATGGTTTCTGATGGGCGGGTTTCATATAGCCCTGAAATTGTACGGTCTGCGGGCTTTGAAATAAAGCATTTTAAAGTTTTATTAATCATCGCGGTTATTAAATTTGTTTTCTAGCAATAGGTTACACTAAGGTTTTGCATAACCAAAATGCGCTCTGTCATGATTAAAAAGATTAACGGGACGGTTCATCGCCCGGCGGGAAATCGGTCTTATAAAATAACCGTGCGGTTGCCGTTCAAAAACACACGGCGTTCGGCATAGAGTTGCAGTGCGCGGGCCAGGACGCGGGTTTCGATATCCTTCCCGATTTGCTGCAGTTTGGGCGGCAAAAATTCATGGTCAACCGGTTCGATTCCCTGCGAAATGATCGGTCCTTCGTCTAGGTCTTCCGTCGCGAAGTGGGCCGTGGCGCCGATGATTTTCACGCCCCGCTCATAGGCTTGCTGATAAGGCCGCGCGCCCTTGAAACCGGGGAGGAACGAATGATGGATATTAATGATCCGTCCGGGATATTTGCTGCACATTTTTTGCGATAAAACCTGCATATAGCGGGCCAGAACGATCAGTTCACAGCCTGTTTTGGCCGCGAGTTCTTCTATCTTGCTTTCCTGTCCTGCCTTTCCGTCCGGCCCGACAGGGAAGTGATAAAACGGGATGCCGGCCTGCATAGTCATCGGCCCCAGTATTTCATGATTGGATGCTACGGCGGCGATATCAAGCGCCAGTCCCTTGGCGCTGACGCGGTAAAGAAGATCGTGCAGGCAATGGTCGGCGGTGGAAACAAGCACCAGCGTGCGCACCGGTATATCCATGTCGCAAACTTCCCAGTCCATGGCGAAGCGTACGGCATTGTCCGGAAAATCGTTCAGGAAGCCCTGAAGGCAGCCCTGTTCCAGCGCGCGAAAAACGACGCGCATGAAAAACCGGCCGGAATAGGGATCAAAGAACTGGGAGGACTCTTCAATATTACACTGGTTGTTCGACAGAGTTGCCGCGACGGCGGCAACGATGCCGGGTTTGTCTTCACATTGGAGGCGTAAAACATGCATGACACGATCCAACACCGACCCGGATCACGGGTCAATCCCGCAGTTTCGATACGGTGAATCCGTCACCAGAAAAAGGGTGCGG
>JBDHTU010000229.1:0-2989 GCA_039808805.1 Micavibrio sp. | reverse complement strand
TCGTCCTGCGGCACCTTGAAATTATAGCGCTTTTTTTCGGTTTTTTCGGCCATGGAAATCCTGCGAAGACGTTGATCGGAAACGGGTTTGACCCAAGGGTATAGTGTACCCGAAATGGTTAAGAGTTCGCAAAATAATTAATTGACATAATTATATGGATTTTGTAATAACTCTGCCCATGAGCCGGACGAAGCAGCGTCAAAATTACAGAATCAAAAAGGAAATGGCTGAATTGCTGCGGGAGCAGCTGGCCGATCTTGAATCCGACTTTTTTCCGCCAGAGGATGAGCCATTTCTGCCGATAGACTCGCTGGAAGATATTGCCCTTCACGAAATTTTTTATATTCAGCGCGTTATGGCGCAGATCGACAAGCTGCGGGATTTCCCTAAATCCGCGCGGGGAATCGATCACGGGAAACCCTTTCTGGTCAAGGCCGCAGACCGGAACAGGCTGGAAATGAATTATGGCGCGCCTGCCTATCCGCTAGAGGGGCTGCAGCAATTCTTCAATCTGAACAACAGCCGCCGCTACCCGCGTCTGGAGCCGACAGGTAATGAGCATTACCGCACATGGTCCACGTATAAGGATGAGGCGACCAAAATCATGTCGGGTCTGCGCCGCCGCGGCTTTGGCTTCTGGGATCTGGGAATCCCGGATATTTCAAAAGAATACGCCAAATATATCCATTTTTCCTCGCAAGGGGTGACAGGTTGTTTCAACAAACTGCTCGATGACAATATTCAATGCTATCAGCGCATGAAACATATGCTGGGTAAGGATCATCCTTACAAAGGCGCAGCAATGCTCGTGCCGGTGCCGACTTACGGCCTGTTTCTGGACCAGATGCGGGACAAGGCGAACAACGCCGGTATCTATGTGGTGACCATCGCCCGTCATGAAAACGGCGCCGTCAATTTCCGCGATCTGCAGGACAAAATGGAAATACTGCAGGCCGCAAAAATAAAGCCGTTGATGTACTACGACAACACGCCGAACAACCCGACGGGCTATCTGCGGACAAAAGAAGAAACCCTCCAGATTGCCAATTTCTTTCATAAGATCAGTTGCGCTATGTGGGAAGATTATGGCGGCAGGCTTGTGGACGTTCACGGAAATGGCCTTTCCGACAGGCAGCATGAACGCCTTTCGGAACAAGCCAATGTCCTGATTGTCGATGATATGGCTTATGCTGGACTGGAATTTTCAGAACGGGACAAAAGCTTTAGTTTCGGTCAGGAATTGTGCGATTCCGTCACCATGTTCTCCCTCTCAAAAATCGGGGCGCCGGGCCTGCGCGCGGGCATGATGATCGGCAATTCCTGTGCCACCGAAAGCACGATCAACCGCATCAACATCGAACAGATTTACACCGAATTTTGCGCAACAGGCTTTGTCGTGGACAGTCTTTGCGCGGTGTTTGAAAAACGCGAAGGGCGGGACGGGTTCCTAAAGGACCACCGCCGCAACCTGCGCGAAACGCACCGCTTTCATGCCAGCCTGATGGAATGTTTTTTCAACGGCCTCGATCATGTCAAATCGCTCAGCACTGCGCAAAAGCAGGATATCGTTGAAAGTTACGCCGCTTTCAAGGCGATTGATCCGTCGCAGGCGCGGGAAACGCTTAAAAAGGGTCTGCCCTTTTTCACGCTCGACAAACGCCCGCCCAGCGGTTTCTTTTATATGCTTGATTGCGGCAATCTTCGGGGACGCAGCATTTATGTGAAAAACAACGAAAGATCCGGCGCGGAAAACATTGAGATTGACCGTTCCGCGCATGTAAATACGGTGTTCGAGGCGTTCGGCATCGATATCGTTCCGGCCCACCGTATGGGCCATCGCGAGGACGCTTTAAAGGTCAGGGTCAGCCTGTCGCTGGAACGGGAAGATTTGTTCCGGTTTTACGACAGGATGCAGGATATGCAGGCATTCTTCCTGCAGCAAAACCCGGAATATCAGCTTGATCTGCTCCGCCCGGTTCAGGCGAAGTTGGCCTTTCAATAAACGCCTTTGTACCCCTGCGCATACAAAACCCCGGTCAGGTCGGCGTATTTCAGGATATTGAGCAGGGTTTCCTCCAGCAGCTTCTTGGGGCGATACCCGATGCCAAGCCCGGCGGCGGTGAGCATCGGCAAATCGTTTGCCCCGTCGCCAATAGCCACCGTTTCCGATAACTCTGCACCCATTTCGCCCGCATATTGCTGCAGGTAAGATAGTTTGGCTTCCTTGCCCAGAATGGGGTCTGCCACAGTTCCGGTCAAAGCACCATTCTCTATGTTCAACACGTTTCCATGGTTGCCGTGAAACCCGCATTGCTGCGCGACGGCTTTTGTAAAAAAACTGAATCCGCCGGATACAAGGACGCAGCGAGCGCCGTTCGCTCCCATGATTTTGACCAGTTTTTCCGCGCCGGGATTGAGCTTCGTTTCCGCCAAAGTTTCGGAAAGCGCCGTTTCCGCCAGCCCTTTCAAAAGTCCCACCCGCTCGCGCAATGCTGCAGCAAAATCGAGGTCGCCGCGCATGGCCCGGTCCGTGATTTCCGCAATCTTTTCTTTCAACCCGGCGCGGCCCGCCAGCTCGTCCAAAGTCTCTTCGGCGACGATGGTGGCATCCATATCTGCGACCAGAAGCTTCTTCTTTCTGCCCGCAGCATTCACGCACAAAACATCGATTTTATCTGCAGCAAATTCTGCGCGCAGCGCCTTCATTTGCTCCAGCGTCGGCATATTGGCGACGGGCAGGTCTGCGGCGATATGCGGATCCAGCCATTGCGGCGATCCGGCAAGGCCCAGAGCACAGGTTTCGATAAAACGCTCTCCCCGCTCCAGATGGGCGATCGACAAAGGGACGTCAGAGGCGATGAAGGTCAGGATATAGGGCATCGACTTATTATTGCGGTGTAACAAAAGGCTGGTTATTGCGGTGTAACAAAAGGCTGGACAGTGATAGCAGAATTTTCTACCCCTACAAACGAACAATTCCCGCGATATA
>JBDHTU010000228.1:0-3004 GCA_039808805.1 Micavibrio sp. | reverse complement strand
AGAAACCGGTGATGCAGGTGCGCGCGGTCCGCGTTGAACGGGTGCTTGCCGCTAAGCGACCGTGCGATGAACAGGGCAAAGGCATCCATCACCGGCACGGCGATGATCCAGATGACGGTGACAGGTTCCAGCGGCGCGGAGGGACCTTGCGAAAGCTTGATCGAAAACCAGCCGAGCAGCAGGCCAAGGCACAGGGCCCCGGCATCGCCCATGAACACGGAGGCGGATTTTCTCCACGGCGTGCGCAGGTTGAAAGCCAGAAAGCCAACCAGCGCGGCCAGCAGGATCATCAACACCCAGAAATGCGGCCAGTCCTGCGCCCCCGCGCACACGACCATGAACCAGAACGCCACCAGCGCACAGAACCCGCCGCACAGCCCGTCCACCCCGTCCACCATGTTGATGGAATTCATCAGCAGCACGAGGCACATGATGGTAAAGCCTTTGGACAGGAAGCCCAGTTCCGTCAGGCCGAACCCGAACAAATTGCCGAGATTGGCGATCTGCGCCTCCCCGAAAATCACGACGAAGCTGGCAGTCCACACCATAATGATGAATTTCAACCACGGGTGCAGCGGGCGGGCATCATCCACCGCACCCATGACAAGAAGCGCGGCGAGCCCCGCGACCAGCGGCCACGGCACATGGTTCCCCAGCCCCGCCGCCCAGGCGCAGGCGACGAAAACGGGCAGGATCGCAAGGCCGCCGATGGGCGGCACGGGATCGGCATGCGTTTTGCGCCCGCCGGGTTTGTCCGCGAATCCGAAACGGAGCGCAAGCTTGCGGCCTCCGAAAAGAAGGAGGATCGTGGCGGCGCAGGCGAGAATGGGAAAAATGATGGACAAAGAAACCTTGGGAAGTCTGTTGACCTTAAGATGTTCGTTTTACGACACCGGGGCGGGCCGCGGCAACAGATTTCGAACGGCTGTGAACAGGGCGTGACTTTTAGAAGATAGCCAGGACGCGGTCATAAAGGCCGAGCAGTTCATCGCCTAGCGCGTAGACGGTCGCCGCGATGACGAGCGCAATTCCGGCAGCGACCAGCGAATACTCGATCGCCGTGGCGCCTTTGAGGTTTTTCAACCAGCCCGCAAGATGTTTCATGAACCCTCTCCCTTGTCTCAAGTATAACACCGCTTTGGCCGGTCTGTCAGAAATTTTAGACGGCATTTTAGTCAAACCGCCGCGGTGACAGGGCTTTAAGCGTTGATTTACCAACGCAGGACGGGCCGCCGCGCAGACTATCCGCCAGGATATGCGCCGCCAGCAGGCTGGACAAAATGCCGTGAGAGCCGTGCGCGGCGGAGATGAGGGTATTGGCGTCCACCGCCCCGACGACCGGGAAGCGGTCTTTGGACGCGACGCGCAGGCCCGCGCGGGCGGAGAGGATTTTTACCTCCCCCACCTGCGGCAGGACAGTGCGCAGTTTTTCGATGTTGTCCGCATCGTCCTCTGGCCGAAGGATGGTATCAGTCAACCATTTCTGGAAGGTGGAGCCGATCACCTGCCGCCCGCCGAGAGGCGCCGCGGCATAGCCGCCGTAACAGATGTTGGCCTTCTGCCCCGTCAGCGCGTGCGGCGTTTCTATTTCCGTGATCTGCCCACGCACGGTGTGAAGCGGCAATCCCGCCAGCGCCGGGTGATCGAGCGCCGCGATGCCGTTCGCGAGGACGACCGCATCCCCGTCCGGTTTTTCAGAGAGAATCTCCACCCCGTCCGCGTAAGCGCGGCACAGCAGGGACGGATTGATGCGCGCCGCCGTGGGTAGCACCAGCGCGGCATGGGAAAGCTTCACGCCCGCGATGCCGGAGGCAGAATCAGCATCCGCCAGATGCATCAGCCCGTCCTGCCAGCCCCAGTTTTCCACCGTGCGGGCAAAGCGTTTTTCCTTGTCCTCGTCCGTCACCAGATGCACCGCGCCGCAGGGAATATAGCCCGCGCCCAGCGCCGGAAACGCGCGCATCGCGTGGGCGAAGGCGCCCGCATAAAAATCGGATTCGGCAGACCGAAACGCCGTAAAGCGCGGGTTGATCAGGCCCACGGAATTTCCCGACGCGCAGGAGGCAATCCCGTTCGGATCATACAAAACAGGGTCAAACCCGTATTGGCGCAGCGTGTATGCCGCGGCGCAGCCCGCGAGGCCCGCGCCGTGAACGGCAATTTTCTTTACAGACCGGGCAGTGGTTTTTTTTACATCGCCCGCAAAACGCCCGGCCAGCATGTCGCGCTTGGGCCCGAACCCTCTGCGCTTTTCCACCGCGAACCCGGCCGATTGGAGCCCGCGCTTCACAAATCCCGCCGCGGTAAAAGTCGCGAAGGTCGTCCCGCCGTGCGAGAGGCGCGCCATCTGCGTGAATACTTCATCGGTCCACATGTCGGGATTTTTAGACGGGGTGAATCCATCGAGGAACCAGGCATCGACCTGCCCCTCGACCTCCGCCAGCGCGGTGTTGGCATCGTCGAAAATCAGGGTTAGCGCCACGCGGCGATCAAACACCATGCGGTGAAAGCCGGGAATGCGCGCGGGATATTGCGCCAGCATTTTGTCCAGATACGGCGAAAGCCGCCCCGCCCAGGGCGACAGGCCTTTTTCAATGTCCGCGGCGGCCAACGGGAATTTTTCGACGCTTATAAAATCCAGAAACGCACCCTCGGGCGCGGTGCGGTTGAACAATTCCCACGCCAGCAGGAAATTCAACCCCGTGCCGAACCCCGTTTCGCCGATACAAAAACGCCGGGATTCCGCCATCCCCCGCCCTTGCCAGCGATCCCCGAGCCCGTTACCATCCAAAAATACATGGCCGGTTTCCCCCGGCCCGTCATGGGCGGAGAAATACACATCGTTGAATTGTTCCGACCTTGGCGCACCGATCATGCACCCCATATAAATGAAAACACACCGAACAAAAAGGTTTAGAGTTTAGATTATGACCGTTTCCAACCCGCTTCTGACCGATTTCACACACAAGCACAACGCCCCGCCGTTCGACGTCATCAAGGAAGA
>JBDHTU010000227.1:0-3007 GCA_039808805.1 Micavibrio sp. | reverse complement strand
GAACTCTCCGCCGACCGCGCCAACGCATCGCGCCGCGTGCTGATCGCCGCCGGCTTCCCCGAAAAGCGCGTGAACAATGTGCTCGGCAAGGCGGACAAAGACCACATGGTGCCGGACAAGCCGAACGATGAGCGCAACCGCCGCATCTCCATTATCCTCCTGCGCGAGGAGCTGGTCACGCAGGTCGGCGCGAACATGAGCACCGAGGCCGTGAAGGAACAGGAACGCGCACAGAAAGACCCGCTCTACCGCAGGTCATCCGGTTCGGTGGATTTCCCTTAAGATTCAAAAAGCCTTTACAGGTATGAGAGCGGAATTTGGAGGCGGCAGCACGACCTTTGAAACATACTCGCGCTCGAACTCTCTGACGCCAATTTCCTTCAGCAGTACAAGTGTCGAGCCGCCATGATAAGGATGGATATCCATGGTTTTTAAGGCCCCTTCATTATCCCGGTTTTCTGTATCCAGAATAATAGTGCCACCCTTTGCGAGCACTGTATGAAATACCCGGCCCGAAGGAAGGCCGTATATGGCGATGCTGTAATCATCAGTCAGTTCGCCAGCCTTCTCTAACATTCGTATGGCAAGCGCGCATTGTCCGTAACAACTGTTCCCCAGATACGCATCTTTATGAGAAGGATCTGCAACAGTCAGTGCCATGACAGGAAGAGTGCGCCCAACGGATTGATGCAACCCGATCGGTCCGTTGAACCAGTCTTTAAGTCGATTTGACATGCGGCAATCCTAACACACACGCATTAAGACTTTATCAAAGCACAAACCTTTGAAATCAAGCAAATTTGTTGCTTTTGGGGAACCCATTGGGCGGGAGTTTTCCGGCGTCGGCGCGGGTGCCGATCCATTCCTTGATGTTGGAAACGGTGGTCTCGCCAGCCCCATATTTGAACGACAAGCCTTCTTTGAGGTTGAAAGTCTTGAGGTCGGACAGACCGCCGTCCTTGTATTTCTGAAGCGCAACGCCCTTGCCGCGCGCCATCTCCGGCAACTGGTCCAGCTTGAACACCAGCATCTTGCGGTTGCGTCCGACGACGGCAATATGGTCGTGATTGCCGCCGACGAAGCGGAACAGGCGCGCCTCATCCTTGCCGTCGACATTCAGGACCTGCTTGCCTTTTTTCGTCTGGGCCAGAACGTCCGCCATCTTCACGGCAAAGCCTTTACCTGCATCGCTTGCCACGATCAGTTTCGCCTCAGCATTGTAAATCGCCATATCGACGATGTCGGAATCGTTGGGCAGGTCCACCATCAGGCGCACAGGTTCGCCAAAGCCGCGGCCCGGCGGCAGCTTGTCTCCCCCGATGGTATAAAACACACCGTTCGAGCCGAAGAGCACGATCTTGTCGTTCGTCATCGCTTCGAACACGAAACCTTCGCGGTCGCCGTCCTTGTATTTCAAATCCTTGCGGTCGACGCCGTGGCCCTTCATCGCGCGAATCCAGCCCTTGGAAGAGCAGATCACGGTGATCGGCTCTTTTTCCATCAACGCCTCTTCAAGATTTTCGATCGCCATCGGCGTCGGCACCTTGCCGACCATCGTGCGGCGTTTGCCGAGCGGCGTCGTCTTGCCGAACAATGTCTGCAGGCCGGCGATCTGTTTCTTGATCGCGGTCCATTGGCGCGCCTCGGACTTGATCAGTTTTTCCAGATCGTCCTTTTCCTTGGTCAGGGCGTCATGCTCACGCTTGATCTCAATCTCTTCGAGTTTTGCGAGAGACCGCAGGCGGATGTTCAAAACGGCTTCGGCCTGGATTTCCGTGAGGCCGAATTTCTTCATCAACGCCGGTTTCGGCTCATCCGAATTGCGGATGATCTTGATGACTTCGTCGATGTTCAGATAGACGATCAGGTAACCGGCCAGCACTTCGAGGCGGTGGTTGACTTTATCCAAGCGGTGCGTGGATCGGCGGACAAGAACTTCCTGCTGGTGGTTCAGCCAGGCTTGCATCACGTCGCGAAGCGGCATGACTTTGGGCACGAGGCCGCCGTCCAGCACGTTCATGTTCATGTTGAAGCGCGTCTCAAGATCCGAATTGCGGAACAGGGCTTCCATCAAAAGCTCCGGCTCAACATTGCGCGACTTCGGCACCAGCACGACGCGCACGTCCTCGGTGGATTCGTCGCGAACGTCATCGAGCAGCGGAATTTTCTTGTTGTTGATCAATTCGGCAATACGTTCGATCAGTTTCGATTTCTGAACCTGGTACGGAATTTCGGTGACGATGATCTGGTACGACCCGCCCTTAATTTCTTCTTTTTCCCAGCGCGCACGCAGGCGGAACGCACCCTTGCCCGTGCGATAGGATTCGATGATGCTTTCCCTGGATTCGACCAGCACGCCGCCCGTCGGGAAATCCGGACCCGGCACGTAACGCACAAGTTCCTTGTCCGTGACGTCGCCTTCCAGCATCGCGAGCATCGCCTCGCACAACTCCGCCACGTTGAACGGCGGGATGTTGGTGGCCATCCCCACCGCGATTCCGGAAGAGCCGTTGGCCAGCAGGTTCGGAAACGCCCCGGGAAGGACGATCGGCTCATTCTCCGACCCGTCATAGGTGGGGCGGAAATCGACCGCGTTTTCATCGATGCCTTCGAGCATCAGCGCGGCGACCGCCGTCATGCGCGCTTCGGTGTACCGCATCGCAGCGGCGTTATCGCCGTCGATGTTGCCGAAATTGCCCTGGCCGTCGACCAGCGGATAGCGGACCGAGAAATCCTGCGCGAGGCGCACCAGCGCGTCGTACACGGAGGAATCGCCATGCGGGTGATATTTACCGATGACATCGCCGACCACGCGGGCCGATTTTTTCGGCGGGGTCGTGGGGCTCAGCGAAAGCTGCGACATGGCGTAAAGAAGGCGGCGGTGGACCGGCTTCATCCCGTCGCGCACATCGGGCAGAGAGCGCGACATGATGGTCGAAAGCGCGTACGACAGGTATCGCTCGGAAAGAATTTTTCCGATGCCTTCATCGACAATCTTCGGTTCGAT
>JBDHTU010000226.1:0-3016 GCA_039808805.1 Micavibrio sp. | reverse complement strand
CTGGCCATCGACTGGTCCCGCGAAGTCGCGACCTGCCATCCGAAATATTACAAGCACCAGCAAAAGATGTTTCTGGACCTGTATAAAAACGACCTCGTCTACCGCAAGGAATCGATGGTCAACTGGGACCCGATCGACAACACCGTTCTCGCCAACGAACAGGTCGTGGACGGGAAGGGGTGGAGAACGGGCGCACCGGTTGAACGCCGCAAACTGAACCAGTGGTTCTTCCGCATCACGAAATACGCCGACAAACTCTTGGACGGCATCAAAACGCTGGAGCGCTGGCCGGAAAAGGTCCGCCTGATGCAGGAAAACTGGATCGGCAAATCCCAGGGCGCGCAATTGAAATTCGACCTGACGACACCTTTGCACTGTCATTCTGAGCGCAGCGAAGAATCTCGGGATTCTTCGGCTTCGCCTCAGAATGACAGTGAGAAAATTCAGATCGAAGTTTACACGACGCGCCCCGACACGCTGTTCGGCGCAAGCTTCGTCGGCCTCGCCTTCGATCACCCGCTGGCAAAAGAACTTGCCGGTAACAAGGAAGGCTACGACGCTTTCATCAAGGAATGCCAGGCAACCGGTACCTCCGAAGCCGCCATAGAACAGGCCGAAAAAATCGGCTTCGACACCGGCCACCGCGTCGCCCATCCGTTTATCGAAGGCAAGGAATTGCCCGTCTATCTCGCCAATTTCATCCTGATGGATTACGGAACAGGCGCAATCTTCGGATGCCCCGCGCATGACGAACGTGACTTTGAATTCGCCACGAAATACACCCTGCCGATCCTGCCTGTCGTTGACATGCCGGCCGAAGAAAAACTTCCCTACACAGGCCCCGGCAAGATCGTCAATTCGGAATTCCTGAACGGGAAGAACGTGGACGAAGCGAAAGCCGCCGCCATTGCCGAACTCGAAAAACAACAACGCGGCACAGGCGTCACCAAATACCGCCTGCGTGACTGGGGCGCGGTGCGCCAGCGTTACTGGGGATGCCCTGTCCCGTTCATTCACTGCGATACCTGCGGCATTGTCCCCGTTCCTGCGGATCAATTGCCTGTCGAACTTCCGCATGACATCAATTACGATGCGCCGGGCAACCCGCTTGACCGTCACCCGACATGGAAACATACGACCTGCCCGCAATGTAAAGGTAAGGCAACGCGCGAAACCGACACAATGGACACGTTCGTCGATTCCAGCTGGTATTACCTGCGCTATCTCGACGCCCGCAACGAGAACGAGGCCTTCTCGAAAAAGGCGACGGATTACTGGGGGGCGGTCGATCAATATATCGGCGGCGTCGAACACGCCGTCCTCCACTTGCTGTACTCCCGCTTCTGGACGCGCGCGCTGCGTGACTGCGGTTATCCCGTTCCGGCGGACGAACCGTTCACAGGGCTCTTCACGCAAGGGATGGTCAACCACGCGACCTTCCAGACGGAGGACGGCAAATATGTGTTCCCGACGGATGTCGAACAGAACGAAAAAGGCGACTGGGTGACGAAAGACGGCGCAAAGCCTGTGAAAATCGGTCCGCAGATCAAAATGTCCAAATCGAAGAAGAACGTCATCGACCCGCAGGACATTATCGACACCTACGGCGCGGACGCCGCGCGCCTGTTCATCCTGTCGGATTCCCCGCCGGACCGCGACATTGAATGGACGACCGCCGGGATCGAAGGCGCATGGCGTTACATCAACAAACTGCACCGCATGATGATGGAAGCCTCATCGGAACTGAAAGATGTCGGCGCGATGCCTTCTTCCTTCTCCGAAGCCGCCATAAAACTCCGCCGCGAAACGCACAAGGCGATCGACGGCGTCGGACGCGGGATCGAGGCGTTCCACATGAACAAGGCCGTCGCCATCCTGCGCGAACTCTCCAACGCCATCTCCTCGTTCAAGCCAAATGACGCTGGCGATACATGGGCGCTGCGTGAGGCGGTCGAAGCCTTCGTGCAGATGATCAACCCGATGATGCCGCATCTGGCCGAAGAACTCTGGGAACAGCTCGGCCATAAAACGCCGCTCACGCAAACACAGTGGCCGAAGGCCGATCCGGCGCTGCTGGAAAACGACACGGTGACGCTGGCCGTGCAGGTCAACGGCAAGATGCGCACGACGATCACGCTGCCCGCATCCGCGGACCAGAAAGCCGCTGAAGCCGAAGCCCTCGCGCAGGATACGGTGAAGGCCGCACTGGAAGGCAAGGCCGTCAAAAAAATCATCGTTGTACCGGGAAGGATCGTCAATGTTGTCGCCGCTTAGAATACTTGCCGCTTTATCGTTGATGTTGATTGGCGCCTGCGGCTTCACGCCGATGTACGGCTCCGGCGCGAAGAGCGCCGCGGAAGGTCTCGACAAGGTGGAAATCGCGCTTATCCCGGACCAGTCGGGCGTCTATTTGCGCAACATCCTGATCGATCATTTCTACCGCGACGGCTATCCCGCTTCGCCGACGCATACTTTGCGCGTTTACGGCATGAAAGAGGATGAAACCAATCTCGATATAACAACATCATCCGAAGCCACGCGCAAACAAATCCGGATCGATGCGACGATGGAACTTATCGACAGGCAGACCGGCAAGGTCGTTCTCTCGCGCAGGCTTTCTGCCGTGAACAGCTATAACATCATCGGCAGCCAGTTCACCACGCGCGTATCCGAAAGCGATGCGCGTGAGGCGGCGCTGGGTGATATCGCCCGCCAGATCGAAACGCAGCTCGGGCTTTATTTCAACCGCTAGGGTTTACAGGCGTGGCAACAGGCGACAACCTGTTTTTGAGAGCCTTGATATAAGCGGGGGTGGTTCCGCAACATCCGCCGATCATCCGGGCGCCCATCTCCTGCCAGAATTTGGCTGCGCCCGCGTATCTATCGAGACTGTCCTCGTTTTCTTCGAAAATCCAGCCAAGATCGTCATCCGGATGGCCGATCCCGTTGGCATAAATTCCCTTGAAACCTGAATAGGCCTGACACAAAACCGGCAAGGCCGCGGACAGCGTGTCGA
>JBDHTU010000225.1:0-3040 GCA_039808805.1 Micavibrio sp. | reverse complement strand
GTGAAGGCGTAGAGCCCGTAAGTCTGGTTCACCATGCCGTGCGGTGCGAGGCGCCCGGCGAGCGTACGCGACGCCGCCTGCACCGGGCCCATGAAGATGCCGAGCGCGAGCGCCAGCCACATGAAGCTTTCCTTGTCCGGCGCGAACAGCACCAGCGCGCCCGTGATAATGAGCCCCGTCAGGGACAGCACGACCGTGGGTTTGGAGCCGATGCGGTCATCCAAATGGGCGAACGCGAACGCGCCGATGCCCGCCGTAATGTTCAGCCCGATGGCGAATTGCAAAATTTCAGACAGATCCATACCGTAAACACCCGCGGCATAAATACCGCCGACCGTGAACAGCGTGTTCAGCCCGTCGCGGTAAATCGCGCTCGATACCAGAAACTGCGCGAGGTTTTTGTGATGGCGCACTTCGCGCAGGGATTGCCAGAGCTGATTCAGGCCGAGGCGCGCCGCCGCGCTGAATTTCATCGGCACGCGCTCTGCATCCCGCGTGAAAAACAGCAGCGGCAGCATGAACACGAAGAACCAGAGGGCGGTCAAAGGGCCGGTGGCGCGGATATTCGCGCTGTCCATACCGCTGATGTAAAACCAGGGTTCGATATCCTCGGTCCCAACGATACCGTAGAGCGCAAGCGCAAGCGCGCCGAGACCGCCGAGATAGCCGACGCCCCAGCCCCAGCCCGACACGCGGCCCAGAAGATGGCGCGGCGCGATATGGGTGAGCATGGCGTTGTAGAAGACGATGGAAAGTTCATAGCCGACGTTGGCAACGACGATACAGCCGAGCACGAACAGGATGTTGTTCAAATCCGTCACGCCCGTCTGCCCCGGCACCGGGCCGACGGCGGGCTGCGCGTACCAGAGCAGCGCCGAGGGGATGATGCACATCATCGACAGCCAGAAGATCCATTTCTTCCGGTCGCCGGAATGGTCGGCAACGGCGCCGAGAAACGGGCCGAGGATGGCGATGATCACGCCGGAAACGGCGATGGCGTAGCCCCACCATGCGGCGCCCAACGTTTCGTCCCCGATCATGCCGCGGGTGAAAAACACGCTGAACACGAACGTGATAATGACAGTGGAAAACGCGCTGTTCGCCCAGTCGTACAGGCACCACGAAAAGATCGATTTCCTGGCGCCGGGCGGGGCCAGGACGGGGTTTTCTTCCGCTTCGCTCATTCTTGAAAGACTCCTTGGACGGCCCATATTATAGGAAAGCTTATCGTTATCAAACGCGGTTTCTATATGTTTAACCACGGAGTGCACAGAGGAAGACAGAGTTATACAGAGTTATTATAATTTCTCCACGCGCTCTTTAAAACTCTGTGAACTCTGTGGTGAAAAATGAACCTGGGAGGTTTTATGGATGTATCAAACGAATTGCCCCCGCACGCCCCCTATGCCAGCCTCGGCGGCGGGTGTTTCTGGTGCGTAGAGGCGGAATTCGCCCGCCTGCCCGGCGTTCTTTACACGCGCTGCGGCTATGAGGGCGGACGCACGGACAATCCCACCTATGAGGAGGTGTGCGGCGGCGAGACCGGCCATGCCGAGGCGATCGAGGTGTATTACGACCCGAAAACAGTTTCATACAAGGAACTGCTTATGCATTTCCTGACCTTCGCCCACGACCCGACCGACCTGAACGGGCAAGGCGTGGACCGGGGAACGCAATACAGATCCGTCATTTTCTATCATGACGAAGACCAACGGGCGCAGGCGCAGGAAGTTCTGGCGGCGGCGCAAGATCATTGGAAAAAGCCCATCGTCACGACGCTGGAACGCCAAGCGCATTTCTGGCCGGCAGAGGAGTATCACCAGCGATATTACGAGAAATACGAGGAAAAGCGCGGCGTTCCGCATCATAATATGATGGTCAAGCGCCAGAAATGGGCGCGGCAGGCGGCAAGGACGGCTTAGCGGTCATTCCGGGCGTAGTGAAGAAGCCCAAGATATCCTTCGCTACGCTCAGGATGACAACAAAAGGAAAGAAAACTTTGCAAAATCAGGCAGTTTTCGTTAAGACACGCCCATGAACACCCTTGTTTACACAGAGGCCGTCGCCAAGGCCACCGCCCCCGTCTGGAACATGCTGAAAGACCAGTATGATGAAACCTACTGGCAGGCCATGGCCCCCTACATCGCCGAGATCAACCGTATCAAAAAAGAGAAGAACGCGGTCATCCTTTGCCACAACTACATGACGCCGGATATTTTCCACGGCGTGGCGGACATCGTCGGAGACTCCCTTGCCCTCGCCCGCGCGGCGGCAAAAACGAAGGCCGACATGATCATCCAGTGCGGCGTGCATTTCATGGCGGAAACGTCGAAGATCCTTTGCATGGACAAGCGCGTTTTGATTCCGGACATGGGCGCGGGGTGCAGCCTTGCAGAATCCATTACCGCCGCGGATATGAAACTGCTGCGCGAAAAATATCCGGGCGTGCCGATCGCCACGTATGTCAACACAAGCGCGGAAGTAAAAGCCGAGAGCGATATCTGCGTCACATCGGGCAACGCGGTGAAAATCATCAACGCGATGGAGGAAGACACCGTCCTGATGGTGCCGGACCGTTACCTGGCGGCGTATACGCAAACGCAGACCAGAAAAAAGATTTTAACGTGGGCGGGATCGTGCATGGTGCATGAGCGTTTCACCGCGGAGGAAATCAGCCAATACCGCGCACGCTATCCGGGCGTCGTCGTCATCGCCCACCCGGAATGCCCGCCCGAAGTAATCGAGGCCAGCGATTTTGCCGGATCGACCCAGCAAATGATCGAATATGTCGAACAGGACAAGCCGGCAAAGGTTTTGCTTATCACCGAATGTTCGATGAGCGACAACATCCAGGCCGCGCACCCGGAAATGCAGCTGGTGCGGCCTTGCCAGCTCTGCCCGCACATGAAGAAGATCACGCTGCCGAAAATCCTGGATTGCCTGCAGAATGAAACCGGCGAGATTTTCGTCAATGAAGAAATCGCTGCCCGCGCGATCCTGCCGATCAACCGCATGCTGGAGATGAGTAAGTAGAGGATCC
>JBDHTU010000224.1:0-3058 GCA_039808805.1 Micavibrio sp. | reverse complement strand
GGAAGCGCCGTTCGTCATCGACGAATACCTGTTCCTGCGCAAGAACATGGAGGTCGAGGGCGAAACGATGGTGGAGCCGGACGATTCGCTGTTCAAGGCCATCGTCATGGGCGTGGCGGAGCGCCGCGGAGATCTGGCGGACATCGTCACCGCCAACCGTCCGCGCAAGGAGGGGCAGGCCCCGGCCGCGGATGAACCGCTTTTGAATGCCGTGCTCCTGTGCGGCGCGTATGAGTTGCTATCCCATCAAGATATTGATTATCCTATTCTTATCTCTTCCTATGTCGATGTCGCCAAGGCGTTCTTTACGGGTCATGAACCGTCGTTGATCAACGGCGTGCTGGATTCCGTGCGCAAGGTGACCCGGGGATAACTCCCCGCCTGAAGCCCTTTATAACCTTTCATTAATATGTTGCGATGTAACATGGATGAAGGTTAGGGGACTGCGGTTTTAAGGGTTGATATTTCATGAAATTAGCGATGATCGCGTTGGTGGCTGTCCTTGTTCTGGGCGGCGGGGCGGCCGGGGCTTATTTTTATTTCGATAAGCCTGCGGAAGCTGCCGGCGGTCCCATGGACGAGGCAAAAAAGGCCGAGCATGAGGCCAGGGAAGCGGCGGCCAAGGATGGCGAGCCCGCGCCGATGGCGCAGTTTGTCCAGCTCGATGTTCTGATCCTCCCTATCATCGATGAAACCGGCGTGACGCAGACCGTCACGATGGCCGTCTCGCTGGAAGTGCCGGATGAGGCCACGGCCAAGGAAGTCGAGCATCTTTCCCCGCGCCTGAAAGACGCCTTCATTCAGGATATGTACGGCACGCTTTCCCGTAAAAACGCCATGCAAAAAGGCGTGCTTCAGGTCGGCGTGATCAAGGAACGCCTGAACAGGATCAGCACGAAGGTGCTGGGCGAGGACAAGGTGAAGGACGTGCTGCTCCAGGTCGTCCAGCAACGTCCGATCTGATATAAGTTTCTGAAATTTCTGCCATACCGCAAAACCGGCCCCTCAAAAGGCCGGTTCTTTTGTTGCGTTGCACACATTGCCAAACGACATAAAATGGCGCAGTCTTCTGCCCATCCTTGAAGACGGGTGTTCAAGCCCGGCTTCTTCAACAACAAAAACAAGGGGTAAGACGAATGGAAATTTTCTATGCGATCGGCTGCTCCGTCCTCGCTGCGCTGATCTTCGCGCAGCTATGGACGCGCGGCGTGATGAATATGAGCGCGGGGAACGAGCGGATGCAGGCCATCGCCGCCGCCGTGCAGGAAGGCGCAAAGGCGTATCTGAACCGCCAATACACCACCATCGCCATGGTCGGCGTGGCCGTTGCCATTGCGCTTCACCTGCTGCTTGGCTGGCATGTCGCGGTTGGCTTTGTCGTCGGCGCGGTGCTTTCGGGCGCGACGGGATATCTCGGCATGTTCGTTTCTGTCCGCGCCAACGTGCGCACGGCGCAGGCGGCGACGCAGGGTCTGGAAACGGCGCTCAATGTCGCGTTCCGTTCCGGGGCCATCACGGGCCTGCTCGTCGTTGCGCTCGGCCTTGCCGGTGTCGCGGGCTATTATTATGTGCTCAGCGAGAAAATGGGGTTTGAACTGCGCGCCTCGCTCGAAGGTCTCGTGGCCCTCGGTTTCGGCGCATCGCTGATCTCCATCTTCGCGCGTCTGGGCGGCGGTATTTTTACCAAGGGCGCAGACGTCGGCGCCGACCTCGTCGGTAAAGTTGAGGCAGGCATTCCCGAAGATGACCCGCGCAACCCCGCCGTGATCGCCGACAACGTGGGCGACAACGTGGGCGACTGCGCCGGGATGGCGGCTGACCTGTTCGAAACCTACGCGGTGACGATCGTGGCCACCATGCTCATCGCCTCGTCGGTCTTCACGGTTGCCACGGCGACCGAAGTCGTCATGCTGCCGCTGTTGATCGGCGCGCTGTGCATCATCGGCTCTATCGCGGGCGTTTATTTCGTCCGCCTTGGCGCAAAGAAAAACATCATGGGCGCGCTGTATCGCGGGTTCATCGCCAGCGCGGTGTTCTCTCTCGGGCTCGTTTCCGTGCTGTTCTGGAATCTGGGCTTCGACAAGGGGCTTGAGCTTGCAGGCGAAGACGCCGGGGTTATCAGCATACAGTCTTTGTATTACTGCGTGCTGGTCGGTCTCGGTCTCACGGCCGCGCTGGTTTATGTGACGGAATATTATACCGGCACCAACCATCGCCCGGTTCAGGTGGTCGCCAAGGCGTCTGAAACCGGACACGGCACGAACGTGATCCAGGGGCTGGCGGTCTCGATGGAGGCGACGGCGCTGCCTGTGATCCTCATCTGTATCGCCATCTATCTTGCCTTTACCTTTGCGGGCCTGTTCGGAATCGCGATTGCCGCGACGACGATGCTCTCAATGGCCGGCATGGTCGTGGCGCTCGATGCCTACGGTCCCGTCACGGACAATGCGGGCGGGATTGCGGAGATGTCGGAAATGCCCAAGGAAATCCGTGTCACAACGGACGCTCTGGACGCTGTCGGCAACACCACGAAGGCCGTGACCAAAGGCTACGCCATCGGCTCTGCCGGTCTTGCGGCACTTGTGCTGTTCGCGGCTTATACCGAAGAGATCAAGCATTACCTGCCTGACCTTGCCGGTATCCGCTTTGAACTGACCGATCCGTTCGTTGTGATCGGCCTGTTTATCGGCGGTCTGCTGCCCTATCTGTTCGGGGCGATGTCGATGACGGCGGTGGGGCGCGCTGCGGCCTCCGTCGTGATCGAGGTGCGCCGCCAGTTCCGCGAAATCCCCGGCATCATGGAAGGCCGCGCCAAGCCCGAATACGGCACGGCGGTGGACCTTCTGACCAAGGCCGCGATCAAGGAAATGATTGTCCCGTCTCTGCTTCCGGTGCTTGCGCCGGTGGCGTTGTTCGGCGTCGTCTACTGGATCGCCGGTCTTGAATCCGCGCTTCAGGCGCTCGGCGCTCTGCTTCTCGGCACCATCGTGACGGGCCTGTTCGTCGCTATCTCGATGACGTCGGGCGGCGGTGCGTGGGACAACGCGAAAAAGCTGCT
>JBDHTU010000223.1:0-3059 GCA_039808805.1 Micavibrio sp. | reverse complement strand
GAATAGAAATTTACTGGCAGCCCAGTTTGGACATCTCTTCCGCGCCGCGGGCGAGAACGGGCTGCGGCCCGTTCGGGTATTCCTTGGACAATTGCGAAAGCGCGATGCAGGCGTTCTGCTTTTCGCCCTTGCCCGCCAGCGACAGGCCGAGCTTGAGCAGATTGTCCGCGCCTTTCGGGCCGCCCGGATATTTCTGGTACGCTTCGGCAAACGCGCGGCTCGCCTTGTCGTAGTCCTTGCGGGCGTAATAGGTTTCGCCCAGCCAGTACAGCGCATTCGGCGCCAGCGCGTGCTTGGGATATTCTTTCATGAAGGCGGCGAAGCTTTTTTCCGCGCCCGCATAATCACCCGCCTTGATCTGGCCGAAGCCTTGCTCATACAGGCCCGCGGCGTCCGTTGCGGCCGGGCCGCCTTCATCGCCCGTGATCTGGTCTTCCGGCGGGATCGTATCATTCTCCGGCAATGCCAAAGGCGCGGCCTGCGGCACCGTGGCCGGGTCTACCGGCTGCTCCATGGTCGGCGGCGGCGCGATGGCCCCGGGAGCCGCGGCGGAAACACCGACGGCGCCCTGCCCGCGCAACTGCGCTTCTATGGCGTCGAGCCGCATCTTGGAATCCTGCGACAATGCCTCGACCTGCTGCTGAAGCTGCTGGTTGTCATAGGCCTGCTGTTCAACCTTTCCGGTTAAGGTGCGCAGGTCGTTTTCGATCTGGCTCAGCCGCACTTCGAAATTGCCCATGGCCGGGTCCGGGCCGCTGGCCGAGACCGGGGGTTTTTCGCCCTTGTAGACCGCCCGGTTGAGCGTATCGATCTCGTTCTCCATCCGCTTGATGCGGTTGAGAACGTCATTGGATTGGGCAAAGACCGGCGCGGCGGAAAACACCGCGAGGCCCGCAACAGTGCAAAGGCACAAAGGAATGATCCTTTGTGCCTTCGTTAATTTTATACGACGAACGGAGCCGTGCATGACGCTCTGTTTATCCTTATATTACTGGACGGTGGTAACGCCGCGGCGGTTCTGGGCCCAGGAAGCCGCGTCGGAACCGACGACAGCCGGACGCTCTTTGCCGTAGCTGATCGTGTTGATGCGGGACGCCGGAACGCCCATCGAGACGAGGTAGTTTTTCACAGACGTCGCGCGGCGGTCGCCAAGGGCGATGTTGTATTCACGGGTGCCGCGCTCATCGGAGTGACCTTCGATGGTGATCGCGAGGTTCGGGTAGCGGTTCAGCCACTCAACCTGGCGGTTCAGCGTGTCGGTCGCTTCCGGCGCGAGGTCGGAGGAGTCGTAAGCGAAGAAGACGCGGTCGCCAACATTGGTGGCGAGGTCTTGCTGGGTGCCCGGTACGACGGAACCGTCAACTGAGCCGTCGCCGTAAACGCCCGTGCCATCAAGGCCCTGGCCGTCCGTGCGTTCGCCGACGGTGACGGCGCCATCCGTGGCCGCATCGTCAGTAGACGAGCAAGCAGCGACCGAGACAGTGAGAAGAGCAATAGCGAGCAGGCGGGTGAGCATGGAAAAACTCCTTAAATTCCAAAAAATTGCGGTCGTTGAAAAGTTTACGTTTGAAACAGCGATTCGGTTCCGTTCAAGCCTTTGTAGTCTTGAACACAAAGCGGCGCAAGGGGGCACATAACAATGCCTTATTCTATTCACAGCTTGGCCATGATTGGCCCCGCTTGGCACAGGACAAGTCAGGTGAGCGTTCCCTGGATTTCGCGCAGCATGCGCTCGGCGTCGCGGCGGTCGCGGGCATCGGGTGCACGCATTATGTATTCTTCCAGCGCCGCGGCAGCCGGGCTTCCCTGCCCCGTCTTGGCGTAGAGCACGCCGGCATCCAGCAACAGGCGGTAATCGTCCGGCGCCATCATCCGCATCCATTCCACGCATTGAAGCGCGCCTTTGTAATCCTCGCCCTCGATCATGCGCAGCTTGATATTGTTCTGGAGACGGAGCAGCATCTCCCGGTTGCTGCACGGCCTGTAATAATCAGCGAGCAGTTCGGCGTTCGGCCCGCGCACGTCTTTGATCAATTGCCGCAAGGCCGGCGCTTCCAAAACCTCGCACGCACGGAACGGGTCGAAGATCAGGCGCACACCGGCGTGCTCGATCCGCGCAAGGAAATGACCGGGGAAATTCAGCCCTTCCACGGTCCAGCCGCATTTGCGCCCCACATATATGTACAGAACGCACAGCGTGATCGGCATGCCTTTGCGGCGGTCGATGACGCGGATCAAATCGGCATTTTGCAGATCGTCATACCGCTCGTCGTCGCCCGCATATCCTTCGCGGTCGGCAAGGATATGTTTGAGCGCGGCAAGCTGCGCGCCTGCGTCATCCGCCGCGCCGGCCTCGATCAACGCCGCATGCCGCGCAGACACGTCCGCGGCCAGTTTGGACACGTGGTTGAAATACCGGTCCGCATTTATGCCCGGATGCGCCAGTGCGGAAAACGCCATCGCTACGTTGAGGATGTTCACCTCTGAGTCGCCCTTGCCGCCATTGCCTTTCAGGATGGCGAGCGGGTCGAAACTCACTGCTGGACCGTCGTCGGGGTGACGGGTTCACCCACCATCTTGACGTAGCTGACAACCTGCTTGACGTTCGGGATCGTGCGCGCCAGTTGCGTGACGCGGTTCAATTCCGCCTCGCTCATCGCCACGCCCATCAGGTAGACGACGCCCTGCACCGTGTCGATGGAATAATTCAACGACTGGATATTTTTCTCGAACGTGATGGCGGTGCGCAGGCGCGTGGTGATCCACGTATCCTTGACGAAACCGGGGACGCCTTCGCTGTCCGCCACGCGGATTTCGTTCATGACCTGCTTCACCCCATTCACCTGCCAGACAAGGCGGATCGCCTCCACCCTGTCCTGCGGGTTCTGCACCACGCCGGTGACGAGAACACGGCCCTGGTTCACCGTGGTCGAAAGCTTTGAGAACATGTCGATATTGTACTGGAACCACAACTCGTTGATCTTGCCCTTGATCGACGCGTCGGTGACCGCGCCGGACAGGCCGCCCTCTTTCGATGCCGCGGTGCCCACCCCTGCCGC
>JBDHTU010000222.1:0-3060 GCA_039808805.1 Micavibrio sp. | reverse complement strand
ATCAACTGCACCTTGTCGCTGAAGGTCAGGCCCGCGAAGCGGAACTTGTCGGCGTAGCTTTCCTTGAACACCTTGTTGAAGATATCGATAAAACGCCCGTCATAGGTGGGGTTGATCGTATCCTTGCCAGCGAAGATCACCGATTTATGCATGGCCAGCGCCTGGCCAAACACGGCATGTGCGTAATCGTTGATGGATTTGTCTGTTTCGGTGGTGAGAAGCGCCACGCCCTGCTCTACCTTGCGGCCTTCGACGAGGATGACTTCTTCGCCATTATCCCCTTCAAATACCACTTTAATCTTACCCGCGCCCGGAATGGCGACGTTCGGCGCGCCGTAAATGCCGCCCACGGCCTGACGCACGATGGTGACATCGCGCATCAGCGGCGCGAATTTATCGATGCCGTTGATTTCGATGGTGTTGCGGAGAATGGCGGCGCCGTTGATCGCGCGGCGGATGATGCCGTTCGGAGAATCCCATTGTCTGGTCAGGCCGAACTTCACCGTTTCGTCCTTGGTCGGCGTAATGGTCGGCCCCTTTACGGCGGCTTTGTGTTTTTTTAGGTCTTCGACTGCGGCGTTCAACGCTCCATCGTCCGTTTTATCGCGCACCTGAAGGGAGATATCATGCACTTTCCAGTCCACGTCGAAAAACTTTGCGATCAATTGGTTGCGGATTTCTTCGGACATGTGCGGCCAGACTCCGTCACCGGTCATATCGACGATGGAACCATTGATTTTATACGGGGCGAAAGACATGGGTAAGCTTCCCTTGAATAAGGTTTAAGACACCATCATTAGGCATCATATTGGTTAAAAAAGAAATAAAGCTATTTCACCGGCGCGGATTGGTTGAACAAAGCGAGATATTCGCCGTAGCCTTTTTCCTGCAATTCAGCCTTCGGCACGAATTTAAGCGCGGCGGAATTCATGCAATAGCGGTTGCCGCCCTTTTCCTTCGGACCGTCCGGAAACACATGGCCCAAGTGGGAATCACCGCTTGCCGAACGCACCTCCGTCCGCTCTGCAAACAGCTTGTTGTCCGTTTTGGTTTTGATGGCATGGTCCTGGATCGGTTTCGTGAAAGACGGCCAGCCTGTGCCCGAATCGTATTTGTCGGTAGAGGAAAACAGCGGCTCCCCCGTTACGACGTCGACATAGATCCCTTCTTCATGGTGGTCCCAGTATTCATTGTGGAACGGCTTTTCCGTGCCTTCATGCTGGGTGACATATTTTTGCATGTCGGTCAGCTTGCTCACGGCAGCATCGGTTTTTTCATAGGTTTTTGATGTGGACATGGCGGCGGGCTCCTCGGCGTGAGCAGGCAGGCTTAAAACAAATGCGGCGCTTAAAATCAGGGCGTATTTCACGGGTTCTCAAGCCTTTTCTGCGGTGGACCTGAGAACGATATAGCCCGCCAGCGCGGAAATTAAAGAGCCCATAAGCACGCCGAGCCGCACGGTTGCCTGGTGTTCCACATCCGTAAACGCCAACCCGCCGATGAACAAAGACATGGTAAAGCCGATCCCGCACAGAAGCGATGCGCCGTAAATCTGCCCCCATCCGGCCCCGTCCGGCCGCGCGCACAGGCCGGATTTAACGGCGAGCCAGCTGGCGCCGAACACGCCGGCCTGCTTGCCGATAAACAGGCCGAGCATGATGCCGACGGTCACGGGGTCAAGCAGGATGGACGGGCTAAGCCCCTCGAACGACACGCCCGCATTGGCGAAACCGAACAGGGGCAGGATCAGGAAGGCAACCCACGGATGAAGATCGTGTTCCAGCCGGCTGGCCGGGGAACGGCGGTCGCCCTCCACTTTCACCGGGATGAACAGCGCGGTCAAAACACCCGCCATTGTTGCATGGACGCCGGATTTCAAAACGGCGAACCACAGGATGATACCGAGCAGCAGATAGAACCCCCGGTGGGCATAACCCAAACGGTTGAGCAGTAACATGCCCATAATGGGCAGGATGGAAAACAGGAGGACATAGGTGTGGAGATCGTCGCTGTAAAACAGCGCGATGATAATAATGGCGCCAAGATCGTCGATGATCGCAATGGCAGTGAGGAAGACTTTAAGCGCAAGGGGAACGTGGCTGCCGAGCAGCGACATGACCGCGAGCGCGAAGGCGATGTCGGTCGCGCCGGGAATGGCCCAGCCGCGCAGGGTTTCCGGCGAAGCGTGGTTGAATCCGACATAAACAAGCGCAGGTACGATCATCCCGCCGATGGCCGCGATGACGGGCAGCATGGCTTTCGACAGCGTGGAAAGTTCTCCCAGCGCCATCTCCCGCTTGATCTCAAGCCCCACGAGCAGGAAGAACACCGCCATCATGCCGTCATTGATCCAGTGCAGGAGGCTTTTTTCCACTTCAAGGAAATGCGCGTCCATATCGAGGAAGCCGATACGGAAATGGATTTCATTAAAGATGTAATTGTAAACTCCGCCCCCGGGCGAGTTGGCGAGGATCAGCGCCAGCAGCGAAGCGATGACAAGCAGGATGCCCCCCGATGCCTCCAGATGCGGGAAATCCCGCGCGCCAAGGAGAAGCCGTGCGAAAAATCCTCTATCCTGCCGTTCTTTTATCATAACACCCTGCCGCAAATGATTTTTCCATTGTGACAGCGTGTTTTTACCGTGTCAAAGCGAACCGGACAGGGTCATTCGTTGACCTTGGGCGGTTTTGATTTCGCAGCAGGAGCCACGGTTGGAGTTGCAGGTTCCGTGGCAGCGACGACTTTCTTCTTCTCCTCGCTGCGCTTGTAGACATAAATGCCGAGAACCGACAGACCCATCGCCCAGATGGTCGATAACGCCTCCATACTGTCCAGAACGGCTGCCGCCTTTTCCGTATCGAACACGACGATATAGGCCAATGCCAGCATCTGCGCCGCCCACGTCACAGCCATGAAATACCCGAAAGTCGGTCGCATGCGGCGGACGTAAGGATCGCTCGACGCGGCTTCGGCCCGCATGGTTTCATTCACTTCGGACAGCGCGGTTTCATATTCCCTGGATTTTATTTCGGCCATTTTTTCCGCGTGGCGGTTCGCTTC
>JBDHTU010000221.1:0-3062 GCA_039808805.1 Micavibrio sp. | reverse complement strand
GCATTGCGACCTCTTTTCTACCGGCTGAAAACTTTCGGCGCGGGATCGAGTTCCACGATGCGCCCGCCCTGGAAGCCCAGGACCGCCATGCCGCGTTCGGCAAGGTTGCCCTTGGTAAAGCGCAGGATGCCGTCCACCCCGGCAAAGCCGCTGGCCGATGTCAGGCTGGCGGCATCGAAGGCCGGGCGGCCGTTTTTCGTGTAGCCCGATCTGGCGAGCGCGACGGCGAGCGCCGTGGCGTCATAGGCGAGCGTGGCGATGCGCACGGGCGCCGCGCCGTAGGTGGAGTGATAGCGTCCCTCAAACCCCGCGCGGGCGGACGGGGACGGAGCTGCAAACCAAGCGCCGTTCATGGCCGGGGAGGCCGCGAGGCGCGCATCGTCCCACAGGCCGGTGCCGAGTTTCTGAGCGGTACCTTGCGGCACGCGTTTCAGGATATTGCCGAGATCCTGGCCGCCCGCCGGGATAAAGACTGCGTCATAGGCGGACGGGTCCGACAGGCCGCGGGTGATCGCGATGCCTTTTGCGGCCGCGTTCTCTTCAAATTCCTTGGCGACGGTCGTGCCGTACTGGTCGGCGTTCGACACCACGGCGGCGCGTTTGATGCCCTTGGCGGCGGCATAGTCCGCGATGCGTTCCACCTGTTCAAAGGGGAGGAAGCCCATGATGTAGGTGTTGCCGCCCGCCAGCGTCCAGTCCGTGGAAAAGGCGATGACGTTGACGCCGCGTGCGGCGGATTTCACGGCGCGCACTTCTTCGGCGAACAAGGGGCCGAGGATCAACTGCGCGCCATCCGTCAGCGCGGAGGATGCGGCCTGCGCTGCGCCGGAGGGCGTGCCGCCGGTATCCCGCGGCATCAGTTCGAAATTGTCATAGCCGAGGTCGAACACGGCAAGCTGGGCCGCCTGAAGCATCGACTGCCCCACGCCGGCATGCTGGCCCGAGAGCGGCAGGAGGATCGCGACCTTGACCTGGCCCGCCGCGCCGGGCGTTCCGGCAGGCCCGGCGGGAAAGGTGGAGACGCCTGTACCGCCATAAACGGAGGTTCCGGTATCAGCGCCGGGTTGCTGCGGCTTCCACGGCGTGCGGCCCGTGCCGCAGGCGGCCAGCGCCAGCACCAGAATGAGCAGGGGGAAAACGGTACAAAAGCGGTGAAATAAGGACATGCTCCTGATACTCTCCATTATCGAAAAAGCGGGTGTTTTGATGAAGTCCGACACTACACAAAAAGAACGGCCAGCGCCAGAAGCGGTTTCCCTGAAAGCCGGGTTATACCTCGTCCCGACGCCGATCGGGAATTTGCGGGACCTCACTTTTCGCGCGCTGGACGTGCTGGCGGGGGCGGACCTTGTCGTGTGCGAAGACACGCGCGTGACCGGAAAACTGATGAAGGCGTTCGGCCTGAAAAAACCCATGCGGGTCTACAACGACCATGCGACGGAGAAAGACCGGGCCAGCGTTATCAGGATTATCGAAGAGGGGGAGGCGGTGGCGCTGTGTTCCGACGCCGGAACGCCGCTGATCTCCGATCCCGGGTATAAGCTGGTGCGCGAAATCGCGGCGCGGGGGCTTCCCGTCACCGCGCTTCCGGGGGCGAATGCGTTGCTCCCGGCGTTGCAATTGTCCGCGCTGCCCACCGATGCGTTTTCGTTTATCGGGTTTTTGCCCGCCCGGTCCGGCCCGCGGAAAGGCGTGCTGGAGAAATATATCGACCATCCCGGCACGATCATCTGTTACGAGACCGGGCCGCGATTGGAAGAATCGTTGAAAGACATCAAGAAGGTTTTGGGCGACCGCCCGGCGGCCATCGCACGCGAACTGACCAAGATGTACGAGGAAGTACGCCGCGGGAAACTATCGGAATTGATTGAGCATGTGGGGGTCCACGGTGCGCCGAAAGGGGAGATCGTCCTCGTCATCGGAGAGAACAAGCAGGAGGAAATCCCTACCGATACGATCGAGGGGCAATTGAAAGAGGCGCTCAAATCGCTATCGGTGCGCGATGCGGCGGAACTGGTCGCCGGTGCCACGGGCAAGCCGAAGAAGGCGATTTATATGCTCGCGCTCAAACTGTCGGGGAAGACATGACCGACCAGAAAACCAGAACGCACGACCAGGGGATCATGGCCGAAGGGGCGGCGGAGATTTTCCTGCGCGCCAAGGGTTATAAAATCCTTGAGCGCCGGTATCGCACCAGGGTGGGCGAGGTGGATATCATCGCGCTGGACGGGGATTACGTTGTGTTCGTGGAAGTGAAAGCGCGGCCGACATTGGATGAGGCGCTGTTCTCCATCACGCCGAAAATGCGCGGAAGAATTTCCGAGGCCGCCATGGCTTTTCTGGCTGAGCATCCCAATTATACCATGCGGCCGATGCGGTTCGACGTGATGGCGGTAAAGCTGCCTTTCACCATCCGCCACATGGAAAACGCCTTTATGGATTGATCCTGCTTCGCCAAGGCTGCTCAGGATTCTGTTTTTTTAAACGTCATACTCCGCGCAGGCGGAGTATCCAGTTTTGGATTCCCGCCTTCGCGGGAATGACGAACAAGAGATCTAGAGAAATAGCGGCGAAGGGCTTTATCATACAAGGCAAGCGGGTTATAGTTTTTTCAAAGCACAGGAGAGCAGTATGACCATCGACAGACGCGATTTTATGATCGGCGCAGGTATCGCCGTAGGCGGCGCGGCACTGGCCCCGGCGATGGGCATGATGTCATCCGCGCATGCGGCCACGGCGCCCCAAGGGCAGGCACCCGGATATTACCGCACGAAAGTGGGCGGTATCACGGTCACGACCATCCTGGACGGCAGCATGGAGATGGAGAACGACCTGTTCACACGGGCTTCGTCGGAGATGATCGCAGAGCAGCGCGCGCAGTATTTTCTTTCGCAAAGCGGCCCGTTCCCGGCCTATATCAACGCGTTCCTGATTCAAAGCGGTGGAAAGAATATTCTGATCGATACGGGCGCGCAGGGATTCGGGCCGACGATGGGGCGCACGAAGGGCACGCTTTCACTGCTCGGCGTTGCGGCCGGCGCGATCGACGAAATCATCCTGAC
>JBDHTU010000220.1:0-3084 GCA_039808805.1 Micavibrio sp. | reverse complement strand
GTCGAAGACCGATTGATCGCCCTCAGAAAAACCATGGCGGATTGCGGGTTTCGCCTTGGCCGTCAGCGCGGCATCGGTAAATACCGGCAGCACTACCGCCCCGACCGCGTTCGAGACAGGATCGAAAATATTGGAGATGCGCAGGCCCAACGTATCGCTGATCGGCGCGACGGACGTAATCGCCACCGATTGCCCCAGATCCTCGACCTTTTTGACATTGTTCTGCACCACACCGACAGGCGAGTTTTCCGCAAGCGGGTTTTGCGCGCTCCATTCCGTCCCGACTGCGCCCTGATAGAAAGTCGTATAGTCCGTACCGCTGCGGTAATCCACACCGTCCCAGGAGCGAACGCGATCAAGCGTTGCCGTAACATTCGCTCCCTGGATGTCATAGCTGTAGGAATAATCCATCTGCGCCTGTGCGCTGGAGGCGTCAAGTGTACAGCGCACAGTGTCCGGCCTGGGACCGTTTTCACAGGACAGCGCTCCGGTCGTCTGCGTCGCGGCGTTCCAGAAATGCACCTTGTTCGGGCTCATCGGCAGGCCGAGACTTTCGGCCAGTCCGGAGGCCAGGGCCTCTTGCGCATGCGCCTGCCCCGCCAGACCGGACAAAAGAACGGCCCCGGCTGTGAGCCCTGCAGACAATGTTTCTTGAAAATAATTCATACGCGCAACATTATATGGAAAAAAACTTGCGGTCAAACATTGCGCGATAAACGGTTAAAGCCTGCGCCGTTTCCGCGACATCATGCACCCGGAAAGCCCGGATGCCTTGGGTATAGGCGGCAAGGCAGGCGGCCAGCGAGCCCGGCAGGCGGCGGTCCGCCGGGGTGTCCGGGCACAGGGATTCAATGAAACGCTTGCGCGACGCGCCGAGAAGCAGCGGAACGCCGAGAGATTTAAAATCACCCAGCCGATTCAACAGGATAAGATTATGCTCCAGGCTTTTGCCGAACCCTATTCCCGGGTCAGCAACGATCCTTGACCGGTTCACACCTGCTGCCGCGCAAGCCGCAATCCGGCCTTCCAGATAGGCATAAACCTCGGCAAACACATCCTCATAGGATGGCGCCGCCTGCATGGTCTGCGGCTCCCCCTGCATATGCATCAGGCAAATATAGGCGCCTGTATCCGCCGCCACGGCCAGGGCAGCCGGATCATGCGTGAGGGCGGAGATATCGTTGATCATCCCGGCCCCGGCCGCGCACGCCGCGTGCATGGTGGCGGCGTTGCGGGTATCGACGGACAGGAGCGCACCGCCCCCGGCCAGCCCCTTTATCACGGGCACGACACGGGCAATCTCCTCCTCCACGCTGACCGGGACAGCGCCGGGGCGGGTCGATTCCCCGCCGATATCGAGAATCTGCGCCCCCTCTGCCCGAAGCTTCAGCCCATGGGCAATCGCCGCTTCTGCCGCCAGATACCGTCCGCCGTCGGAAAAACTGTCGGGCGTGACGTTCACAATCCCCATCAAAATCGGGTCAGAACCGGTCCAATCAAGGTCATTCATCCCAGCCGCCCTCCACAGGCTCCGCCTGCTGGTCTTTGGGCAACGCGGCGATCAGGGCTTTTAGCGTGCGGCCTGTCTCCGGATGGGCCCAGTCGTCCGAAATGTCATCCATAGGAAGCAGGACAAAGGCCCTGTCCTGCATCCGCGGATGGGGAACGGTCAATTCGTCGCCATTCTTTATAATTTCGCGATCATAGGCGATCAAGTCGAGGTCCAGCAGGCGCGGCGCGTTTTTGACCGTGCGCACACGGCCGAATTCTTCCTCGATCGCCAGCAGGGTTTTAAGCAGGTCCGGCGCGGATTGAGCCGTTTCCACGGCGGCAACGGCGTTGTGATACCACGGCTGCCCTTCCACATACGGCACCGGCGCGGTTTTCCAGACGCGCGAAATCTGCACCGGCCAGACCCCTTTTTGCGCCATGGCTTTCAGCGCGGCGTAGAGGGTTTGTGCCGGCGTGCCAAAGCGCGAGGGAAGATTGGCGCCGAGCGCAACAAGTTTCATGACACCGCCTTAAAACAAAAAGAGCCTGATTTGCATCAGGCTCCTTATAAACGGTTTGGCAAAAAATGCTACCAGGTGCGCACGTCGCCGGTGTCCATATGGACGAAATCGCTCTTGGGGTAATACCCGACGCCGCCGGCCTTCAAAGAGATGGCAAGGTTGCGCACCTGCTTGGTGCTGTATCCCGGCAGGCGCAGGTCGATCGCCTGGCCCGTCATGTGCAGCGAATTCTTGGCAACGCCTTCGGAACTGGAGCGCAGGCCCGCATTCGTCTTCGGGCAGCGGTAGCCGGACAGAACTTCGTACGGTTCCGGCTTTTGCGTCATCTGGTGAACCGAGAAGATGATATCCATCACGCGCGGGTCGATCGGGAACAGTTCGTTTGAACGGAAATCGCGCAGGACGATGTTGATGCGGTCAAACGCATCGGGAAGATATTTATCGCCGACGCGGTAGACGCCGGAGAAGGTTTCACCGGTGTGCGTGTTGCGGAAGGAAATTTTACGGGCGCCGTCAAACTGCGTACCGCGGGAAAAGATCGCGGCGGATGCAGGGGTCACGATGGATGATGCGGCCAGCGTACCGGCAGCGAGAGCACCAAATCCAAGAAATTTGCGACGGCTCACAGAAAGGGCGGAATCGCCTTGAGTCTGGGAAGTCATGGAACCTCTTTAGTCGTTGGTGAAGGCGGGCGCCTTCGGAAGATATGCGTTTTAGCAAATTGGAGGGGCGTGTCAAAGCCGAAATCGACTCTGTTATGATACCCCAAATCGCCGCGTTTTACAACGCCTTCACATCACAGGGAAATTTCTGTGTTCACAGGCGTTTGCGGAATGTGGATTCCATCCGCCTTTGTCAAAATATCCCCCAGTTTCGCATCCTGCCCGTACAGGTCCGGGCCGTAAATCAGCTTGCCTTCCGAATCGAGCCAGATGGTCTGATAGGTGATATAGACCGGGATTTTTTCCTGCGCGGAAACGTCGCGCATGCGGCCCGACGAAATCATTTTCTGCATGCCGTTCCAGCTCCACCCGTCGTTTTCACGCAGGATGAAATCCGCCAGTTTTTCCGG
>JBDHTU010000219.1:0-3096 GCA_039808805.1 Micavibrio sp. | reverse complement strand
GCCATGCGCCGGACGAAGGAGGAGGGGTCTTCCACCGGTTCCCCCTGGACGATGCAGGCCTGATCATACAGAAGACGCGCGGCGTCTTTCAGGGCCGGCGCGTCCTTGTTCCCTTCGGCGAGCATGGCGAGTTTGCGGATTAGCGTATGGTCCGCGTTGATCTCCAGAATCTTTTTATTGTCGACGGGCTGGTAATTCTGCTGAATCTTCAGCACGCGTTCCATGTGCATATCCACGCCTTGCTCATCTGCGATCAGGCAGACGGGGGAGTCTGTCAGGCGTTTGGACAGGCGCACCTGCTTGACCTCGCCCTTCAATTCTTCGGACAGGACGGACAAAAGCGCACCGATATTTTCTTCCGGTTTTGCGGAGTCGTCTTTCTTTTCTCCTGCCGTCTCGAACTTATCGAGGTCGATATTGCCCTTTGTGACGGAGATGAATTTTTTTCCCTTATATTCCGGCGCCATCTGCAGCCAGAAGGAATCGATGGTGTCGGAGAAGAACAGGACCTCAAGCCCGCGCGCCTTGAACCCTTCGAGCTGAGGCGACCGCTCCATGCTTTCCTGGTTCTGGCCGAGAATGTAGTAAATTTCATCCTGCCCTTCCTTCATGCGGTCGATATACCCTTGAAGGCTGGTCAGGCTGCGGTTGCCGTTGGTGGAGAAAAAGCGGCAGATTTTGAAGATGTCTTCACGGTGCTCGGCGGCATCGTACAGCCCTTCCTTCAATACCATGCCGAACTGGTACCAGAACGTGTCGTACGCGAATTCGTCTTTCTCCGCGAGGGCAGCGAGATCGGAAAGGATGCGCTTTGTCACACCGCTGCGGATTTTTGCAACGACGGGGTTGTTCTGAAGCATTTCGCGGCTGATATTCAGCGGAAGATCTTCGGAATCCACAATCCCGCGCACGAAGCGCAGCCACGGATAGATCAGATTCTGCACCTTGTCCGTGATGAAGACGCGCTTCACATACAGGCGTACCGCATGTTTGCGCCCCGGCTCATACAAATCGAAGGGACGCATCGTCGGAATGAAGAGCAAGGCGGTGTATTCGATTTTGCCTTCCGCGCGCCAGTGGCTGGTCATCATCGGCTCATCGAACACATGGCCGATATGGTGATAGAATTCGGTATATTGTTCTTGGCTGATTTCGCTTTTCGGACGCATCCACAGGGCGGACGCGGCATTGATCTGTTCCTTGTCGTCGCCGACGAACACGGGAACGGCAATGTGGTCGGAATAGGCAAGGATCACCTGCTTGATCTTGTCTTCGATCAGGAAATCATACGCATCGTCTTTCAGGTGCAGGATGATCGTGGTG
The DNA here is from genome assembly GCA_039808805.1 of Micavibrio sp. Lineage (GTDB taxonomy): Bacteria > Pseudomonadota > Alphaproteobacteria > Micavibrionales > Micavibrionaceae > Micavibrio_A. The sequence goes on along the minus strand of JBDHTU010000219.1, from coordinate 1,773 downwards.
CCGCGGCCGGAGCCGATCAGCGGCAGTTCGGATTCCACCGCTTCACGCACCGTGTAGCCGGATCGCCCATCTGATTCCCAATGCCATGTCTTTCCGTCCCCGGCCTTGCTGGACACGACCTCGACGCGGTCCGCCACCATGAAACTGGCGTAGAACCCGACGCCGAACTGGCCGATCAGGTTGAGCGCGCCCTTGGCTTCGCCCGCATTTTTGACGGCTTCAACCATCGCGGCGGTGCCGGACCGGGCAATGGTGCCGAGATTGTCGACCAGGTCATCCCGGTTCATGCCGATGCCGTTGTCGGCGATCGTCAGCGTGCGGGCGTCCGTGTCTTTTTTGATGGTGATTTTAAAGGACGGGTCGCCGGAGGTCAGCGCCGCGTTCTGCAAGGATTCATAGCGCAGCTTGTCGCACGCGTCCGCGGCGTTGGAAATCAACTCACGCAGGAACACATCACGGTTCGTGTAAAGCGCGTTGGCGACGATATCGAGCAGGCGGGAGACATCGGTCCCAAAATTCATTTTTTCTTCGGTCATGGTTTTCTCAAATTTATTATGGATTGATCATATACGTGTGCCAGCCGCCGTTGGATCTTTCGAACACATAGCGGCGGTGCAGGCGGAATTCCCCGTCGATCCAGAACTCGATCCGTTCGGGCAGGACGCGGAATCCTTTCCAGTAGGGCGGGCGGGGGATCGGTTCCACACCATCGAACTCCGCCTCATATTTTTTGACGGCGTCTTTCAGATCTTCGTATTTTACGAGCGGGCGGGATTGTTGCGACGCCCAGGAGCCGACGCGGGAGATGCGCGGGCGGGAATTATAATAAGCGTCGGATTCCGCCTCGGTCACGATTTCAACCGCCCCCTCGATCCGCACTTGGCGGCGAAGCGTTTTCCAGTGAAAGCACAGGGCGGCGAAAGGGTTTTCTGACAATTGGCAGCCCTTGCGGCTCTGCGCATTCGTGTAAAAAACAAAGCCGCGTTCATCGAGGCCGTTGAGCAGAACCATGCGGTTGCTGGGCCGTCCGCGCGCATCCGCCGTGGCAAGGTTCATGGCGTTGGGATCGTTGATTTCCGCGGCTTTTGCCTCCTCCAGCCATGCGGCGAAGGTTTTGTACGGGCTGTCCGTATCAAGTATGTGTTCTGTTTCCATTTGTGTCTTTAATGTGTTAAACAGTCACTTGTTTTAGACGTAATTGGAACTTAACGTAAAGCTATTCGTTCGAATCGCAACCAAAGGATTAAGGATTAAAGCGATCATGAAAAAAATAATTTTGACACTGACCCTCATCTCCACAGCAGCGCTCGGAGGGTGCAACACCTTCCAGGGTGCCGGTAACAAGCAATTGATCGGAACGGGTGCCGGCGCTCTTGGCGGCGGTTTGCTCGGCTCCCAAATCGGTAGCGGCTCGGGCCGTCTGTGGGCTACGGGCGCCGGCGTTCTGCTCGGCGGCCTTCTTGGTTCCGAAATCGGTTCTTCGCTGGACCGCGCTGACCAGGCCTATGCCGCACAGGCGACGCAAAGCGCATATAGCGCGCCGATCGGACAGACGATCCGCTGGAACAATCCTGACTCCGGCAACTACGGCACGATCACGCCGACCCGTTCCGGTGTCGACAATGGCGGCCGCGTTTGCCGTGAATTCAGCCAGACGATCTATGTCGGCGGCAAACAGCAATCGGGTTACGGCACGGCGTGCCAGCAATCCGATGGCTCCTGGCAGATCGTCCAGTAACGCTGTTTTAAAAAACAAATTCGAAAGGCCGCTGA
>JBDHTU010000218.1:0-3098 GCA_039808805.1 Micavibrio sp. | reverse complement strand
TTGTTGTCCGCATCCGCACCGCGTACGGTCGGCAGGCCCTGACGCGTGAGTGACAGGATCGCAGGCGCGTTCTGGTTCATCAGTGCCAGTTCCCAGCATTCCGCCGTCTCAACACCGTCACAAGGACGATAAACATAGCAGTTCGGGATGGCGCGCAGCGCGGCGAGATGTTCGACCGGCTGGTGCGTGGGGCCGTCTTCGCCGAGGCCGATGGAGTCATGCGTCATCACATGCACAACGCGTTGTTTCATCAAAGCGGCAAGGCGAATGGCCGGGCGCGAATAATCCGCGAATTGCAGGAAGGTGCCAGCGTACGGAATGATTCCGCCATGCAGCGCCATGCCGTTCATTACGGCGGCCATACCGTGTTCGCGCACGCCATAATTGATGTAATTGCCGTTATAGTCCGCTTTTGTGATGACTTTGGAAACTTTCACTTTCGTGTTGTTGGAGCCGGTCAGGTCGGCAGAGCCGCCGACGAGCTGCGCCAGAGCAGGCACGAGTTTCTCAAGGCATTCGCCGGATGTCTGGCGCGTGGCCAACTTCGGCTTGTCCTGGGCGAACGCTTTTTTCAAAGAGTCGATCACGGGGGCGATATCGCCGGAAACATCGGCATCAATGGCTTTGAAGAAGTTTTCGCCCTTGTCGCTGTCTTTCGCGCGTTTTTCCCATGCCTTGAAATCAGCCGCGCCGATTTTTCCGACGCTGCGCCACTGGTCCAGGATTTCCTTGGGCATGTCGAACGGCATATGCAGCCATTTCAAAACTTCGCGGGACGCTTTGATCTCATCATCGCCCAGAGGTGAACCGTGCGAGGATGATTTACCCGACTTGTTGGGTGAGCCAAAACCGATGATGGTTTTACAGCAGATCAGGGAGGGCGTATCCGTCGTTTGTGCCTTGGCAATCGCTGCCTCAACCTGCGCCATGTCGTGGCCGTCTACTTTTTGCACATCCCAGCCGTAGGCTTCGAAACGGGCAGGGACGTTTTCCGTGAAGGACAGGTCGGTGGAGCCATCGATGGTGATACCGTTGTCATCGTACAGCACAATCAGTTTTCCGAGTTTCAGTTGTCCGGCGATCGCACAGGCTTCGTGGCTGATCCCTTCCATCAGGTCACCGTCGGAGGCGATGACATAGGTCATGTGATCCACCAGTTCGCCGCCAAAGCGGGAGGCAAGAATGCGTTCGCCAAGCGCAAAGCCGACGGCCGTCGAGATACCCTGACCCAGCGGGCCGGTGGTGGTTTCGATCCCGCAAGAAACATCCACTTCCGGGTGGCCGGGGGTTTTGGAATGCAACTGGCGGAAGTTCTGGATTTCCTCCAGCGTGATTTTGTCATAGCCCGTGAGGTAGTTCAGCGCGTAGAGAAGCATGGAGCCGTGGCCGGCAGAAAGAATAAAGCGGTCGCGATCCGGCCAGGATGGATTTTTCGGATCAAATTTCAGGAATTTGGTGTACAGAACCGTTGCGACATCGGCCATGCCCATCGGCATGCCGGGGTGGCCGGAATTCGCCTTTTGCACCGCGTCCATGGCCAGCGCCCGGATGGCGTTCGACATATGGGTCATCTGATCCTGTGTCAGGGCGTTTTCGGAGGTGCGGGCGGCTGCTGCGGTCTGTGTCATAATGGTTTACTTTCTGGGCTTAAGCTGAAATTCGGCCCTACAATGCCCAAGCGGCCTAGCAGGGTCAACATGAATGTCTTTTTATACGATGCCGCCTTTCCCGTGCCGGGATCGCGCCATGCGCCCTTTTCGCCATGCTCCGCACCTTTTTTGTCATACTCCGCGAAGGCGGAGTATCCAATCTGGACCCCCGCCTGCGCGGGGGTGACGGTGGAGGGCGCGGGGATGACGGTCGGGGATGCGGGGATGGCGACATTGTCGGCGCGGCCGACGGTGGAATGAAAAATATATGGGAAAACCTGTGCGGCGCGCTTGACCGTTTGGCCGCAGACGTCATAAATAAAGTTATCTTTCAGACATAAAACGTTCTTTCGACAACGCAAAAGGGGTCCGACGTGAGCGCCGCCATTAGAACATCGTTGAACAGACTGCACAGCGCCGTCCAGAAGCTGGAAGGCGCGGTCGAAACCAAGAAGGCGAGCCTCGCCGCCGCGCACGGCGCCGCCAAAAAGGGTAACCCGAATCAAAACGACCTCTTCGGCGCGATGACCGCGGGACAGCAGGCTGCAACGTCCAACGCCAACGCGCTGAACGTCCGCATGCTGGCCACCCGCCTCGACAACGCGATCGAGCAGGTGGAGCAGATCCTCAAAGAAGGACGGGGGTAAGCAGCCATGGCCGAAATCAGCATCACCATCAACGGACGCAACTTTGGCATCGCCTGTGACGACGGGCAGGAACGCCGCGTGCAGGATTTGGCGCGGTATGTCGATATGCGCCTCAAGGAAATCGCCCGCGCGGGCGCGGCGTCGAACGAGTCCCACCTGCTGGTCCTGACCGCCATCATCCTGGCGGACGAGATTGCGGACATGAAAGCGACGGGCAACGCCCTGCCGCAGCCGAGCCAGACCGGCATCCGCATCACCGAGGACGAGGAAGAGGCGATCGTTTCCGCCATCGACCTTCTGGCGGGCCGTATCGACCAGATCGCCGCCAGCCTGCAGAAACTATAGTTTTCAAGGGCTTGCACCGCATCCAATAGTTCGTTTGCCGCGTTTTTATATGGCGGTAATGGTAAATGTTGGTGGACTAAGTCCACATTTCCGCGGCCCGCCGTTAATCTTTGTCCAGTTCGTTCCGGGAATTTTCTATTGCTGTCATTCCCCGCAAAGGCGGGGAAGCCAGGATGGATACTCCGCCTGCGCGGAGTATGACACGGAAGAGGCGGAGCATGACGCGGGAGAGGCCGGGTATGACGAAGTACGGGCGGGGTATGGCGGCGCGGGGACGAGGTATGACGGAGAAGGAGGCGCTTTTTCGATGGTTGCTGACGGCAGTCAGCATGCGGGAATGAGCGAACGGCAGGATATGTGGGGGCTTTTTGGGGGCTGCAGGAGAACGGCATCCAAGAGAATAGCCCGTCTCCAACAATCGGTCAAGGAAACTATTCCTAACAGGTGGAATTCCGTG
>JBDHTU010000217.1:0-3131 GCA_039808805.1 Micavibrio sp. | reverse complement strand
ACCCTGTCCGAACACGCCGCGCTGATCACGGAGCTGGAACGCAAAACCGGTCTCAACCGCGCACTGGAAAACCTGCCTGACGATGAGGAAATCCAGCGCCGCATGCGTCTCGGCCACGGCCTCACGCGCCCCGAACTCGCGATCCTGCAGGCGCACGCCAAAATCGCCTTTACGTGGGATTTGCTGGGCAGCGACATTCCCAGCAGCAAGGCGATGGAAGGCCGCCTCCTGCGTTACTTCCCGGAAAAATTGTCCAAAACCTACGCCAGGGAAATCATGAACCACCGCCTCAAGCGGGAGATCGTCTGCACCACGCTGGCCAGCAGCATGATCAACCGCATGGGCCCGACCTTCGTGAGGGAGCGCATGGCGAAAAGCAGCGCGCGTCCCGAAGACGTCGCCAAAGCCTATATCATCGTGCGGGAATCCTTCGGCCTGCGCGACCTGTGGCGCGAGATCGAAAGCCTCGACAACAAAATCCCCGCGCTGGTCCAGCTCAAGGCCTTCCGCGAAATCGCGCATATGACCGAACGCACGGTGGCCTGGTTCCTCGCCCGCCTGGCGCAGGGCCAGCCGCTTGATATCAACAAGGATATCGCGGCGTTCTCCTCCGGCGTTAAAATCCTGCGCGACCGTTACGAATCTTATGTGCCGCCGGGGCTTTTGACCCTGATCAACAGCACGGTCAAGGCGCAAGTCGAAGACGGCCTGCCCGAAGCGCTGGCGCGCAATATCGCGTTGATGCCGGTTCTATCGTCCGCGTGCGACATCATCCGCATCGCGGGCGCCGAAAAGGCGGACCTGCCGCTGATCGCCAAGGTATACTTCCAGGTCGGCGCGCATTTCCATCTGGACTGGATGCGCACGCAGGCAAGCTACATCCCCGCGAACGACCATTGGTCGATTGAGGCGATCGACGGGCTGGTGGACAATTTGTTCGCGGCACAGGCTGGCCTGACGCTGCGTATCCTGAAAGACATGGCGGGCGAACTGGCGGTGAAAAAATCCGGCAAGGCGGGCATGGAAACGTCCATCGTCGCCATATGGACGGACAGTCATGGTCAGCAGGCGCGCATGCTGGAGCCGCTGTTCACCGACCTTCGCAAGGCGTCGAATATCGACCTGCCGATGCTGATGATCGCGGACCAGAAACTGCGCAGCATTTATGCGGCTTAATGATAGCGCGGCTTGGGCCTGTCGTTCCCGTGAGGAATGCCAATATTCGCCAATGCCCACTGCGCCTTGCCAATCATAAAATCGCCCGCACTGAGGCGCGCGCCCTGGTGAAATGACAGGGTCGGCAACTGATGATAGTCCGCGGCACTAATGGCCGATCTGTGTGTGATCGTAACATCATGGAGGCCGCCGCCGGCTTCGTCCGCCTTTTCGACAAGGTGAACCAGGTATTTCTTTAGATTTTCAAAGGGCAGGACTGAAACCGCCAGAACGGCTCTTTCCGGAGAACCGGCAAAATCGATGCTGATCTTGGGAGGTATGCCCGTCCCTTTGCTGATAAGATCCTCGCTGTCGAAAATAGCAGCTTTTGCAGAGGCGCCGACACCTTTCATCTCTTCTGCATTCAACTTTTTCGTGCGGTCGTACAATTCCCGTTTTATTTCTTCCAGAAGTGCCGGGCTTCGCCCAATTTCCGGCGCGCAACGGTCATCGAACTGCCAGACATTCGCGGCCTGTGAAAAAGCGACGGATGTATTTTCTCGTGGCGTGTATAATTTCCTGCCTTGGATAATTGCGCCCATGCTTTCCGGGCCTGCCTTCGGGTCTATGCCCGGCAACGATAAAGTTACAATGGCCGTGATTTCGCGGTTGGCCGCCCTGAACATAAGTTCATCCGTACGATCAGCTAGAAACATAATATCACCTCGCTAAATATTATGCATTAAACGCATGGCGCGCATGCGATGCAAGCATTTTTATAATCAGGCGGCGGCAAAACTGAGGAAAAACAGCAACCCGCAATCGCGGTTGGACTTGAACCAGCGCAAGCTGCTGGCCTGATCGTCCGGGTTCCACAGCAGAATCTGCAGCAGCATATGGATGCCGGGCAGCAGGATCAGCCCCTGTGACAGGACGCTTTCGGTCGACAGGAAAACGGTTCCCGCCAGCAGGGTCCAGGACGCCGCATAAAAGATGCCGACCCATTTCTTGCTGCGTTCCCCGAACAAAAGAGCGGTGGATTTGATGCCGGCCATCTGGTCGTCCTCGCGGTCCTGATGCGCGTAGATCGTGTCATACCCCAGCGTCCAGAAAAACGCGCCCGCATACATCAGGATCGTCTCGACCTCCAGCCGGTCCGTCACCGCCGCCCAGCCGATCAGCACGCCGAAATTGAACGTCACGCCGAGAAACGCCTGCGGCCACCATGTGATGCGCTTCATGTAGGGATAGGCGATGACGAAAACCATCGACGCCATGCCGAGCCAGAAAGCCAGCGCGGATGTCTGCACCAGGATGATCAAGCCGAGGAACAGCACGCAGAACAGGAACGCCCCGGCCTGCCACGGTTTGATAACGCCGGACGCCAGCGGGCGCAGCCGCGTGCGTTCCACCTGCGCGTCGAGATCGCGGTCCCACAAATCGTTGATGATGCACCCCGCGCCGCGCATCAAAATGGCGCCGAAAAAGAACAGGACGAGCAGGTACCAGTCCCACCCCGTCATGCCGTTAAGGCCGCCGCCCGCCAGCGTGATCGCCCACCAGCCGGGCAGCAGCAAAAGCCACCAGCCGACGGGCCGGTCGAGCCGCATCAGCAGCGCATAGGGCCGCACAGCCGCGGGAAGGCGGTCGATCAGGTCAAAGCGGATATCCGTAAATCCCATCACATTATTAAACGCCAAGACAGTCGGTGCGCCAAGATCTTTTATTTTGCCCTCACCGTCCTCACCCTACCTACCTTTTCGTCATCCCGGCGAAGGCCGGGATCCATTCTTTCGTGCCAAATATGGATCCCGGATAACCAGTTTCGCTAAAAGCCTTCACGGCTTAAGCTCAACATAACTTCCGGGATGACAAGAAAGAGGAGCCGAGGCTGTGCCAGAATAAAATTCCTTGGCGTCCCCGGCGGCTTGGCGTTAAAACATCCGCATGGCCGATATCACCAAACTGCCGCGCAT
>JBDHTU010000216.1:0-3139 GCA_039808805.1 Micavibrio sp. | reverse complement strand
CCGCCCTGCGGCATCTGCCAGTTTCCGGCATTGTCCAGCCGTTCGCCGACAAATACCTTGCCTTCGCGGTTGAATATGCAAAGCCCAACGCAGGGACGGTAGGGAAGTTTTGGTTCAGTCATTTTATTGTACCAGCGCAGAAAGGGGGACGATCTGGATATTCCGTTCCGGCGCGGTTTTCATCCATTCCTGTACCTTGTTGACGGCAACGGGATAGGGATGAAGGAATGCGATGGCGCGTCCTTTGCGCGTGGCCTGAATTTCGAGGCGTTGCAGCGCGGCGTCGATGGCTTCGGGGCGCAGATCCTCGTCGATCCAGAAATTGTTTTGCACATAGGGATAGCCGAATTCCATCGCCATGGAGAGGCCGAAGGCGGGAATGTTCGGCGTGCTTTCGGCAAAGGCGAGCCCGCGGCCGAACACCTGTTCCGCAATCGGGCGAATATCATTCTCCCCGCGCGTGAGTATATGATCTTTTTGCGAGACAACGCCTGCATACCCCGCGGCAATGCCCAGCACATTAAACAGGCGCGCACGGTTTTCTTCCGCAGAGGCGTGCGCCATCAGCGTGTCCGGGCCCGTGTCGCTGCGCCCGTAATCGGCGGTTTCCATAGGCAGCGACAACCAGAATTCATGCCCGTAGGCGCGGGCGGCAGCGGCCCATTTCGCGGGCTCAGACGCGTAAGGCGTTAAAACGAGGCTGATCTCCGGCGGCATATTGTCCAGCACCGATTGCGCGAGCAGGGACGACAGGCCGAAATCAACGATGACGAAGCTGACCTGGATTTTTCCGGCCACCGGCGCGAAAGGTTTTTTATACGCGTTGAACGGCGTCAGATCGTCTTCGATCCGTGTTTTGGGCAGGAAGCGGCCATTGAGGTTTTCAGCAAGCCCTTCGATAGGCGCAGGAGAGAGGGCGTTGATGTTTTTGCTGCTTTCAAGCTTTTGCGCGGGCGCGTTCGGATCTTCGGTGCGCACTTCGGCCAGTTCTATCATCGCCGTTTTTGCGGGAACAAGGGATTGAAGGCGTCTGGCGGTATCCCCGGAGCGAAGCGCCATCCATGCGACAAGGCAGATAAAGAGGATGGCCCCGTAAACAAGCCCCTGGCGCAGCGCGCGCATGAAGGAGGTATCACCCGCAAGAGCAGGAAGCCGTATGCCAAGTTTCGGTTTAGCTTCTGCCGCTGCCGTCACGATTCCCCCGCATGTTATTTCGCCTTGACGCGGCCTTCATACATGGACACGCCGCGGATCAGGTCGATCGCGCGAGAAAGCTGGTAATCCTGTTTCTCGGCATCTTCCTTGCTTTCGACTTTTTTCTTGTCTTCCGGTTTTGCGTCCGTCGGCGGCGGCGGTTCGGTGATCACTTTTTTCACCTCCGGCGCGGGCGCGGTCTTGGTATTCGGATTCTTCAGTGCGCCCGGCAGATCGCCTTCATGAATTTCGCCCGCGGTGGAGATGGTTTCAATCTTCGCCTGTTCGACGATGATATCCGGTTCAATCCCTTCGGCCTGAATGGAACGGCCCGACGGCGTGTAATACCGCGCCGTGGTCAGACGCATCGCGCCGTTACCGGGCAGCGGGATGACCGTCTGCACGGACCCTTTACCAAAGGATTTGGTGCCGAGCAGGATAGCGCGGCGATGATCCTGCAACGCGCCGGATACGATTTCGGAGGCGGACGCCGACCCGCCGTTGATCAACACGACCATCGGTTTGCCTTCGGTCAGATCGCCCGGCGTGGCGTTGTCGCGCTTGGTGTCTTCTTCGCTGCGCCCGCGGGTGGAGACGATTTCGCCCTTTTCAAGGAACAGGTCGGACAGGCCGATCGCCTGATCCAGCAAGCCGCCCGGGTTGTTTCGCAGATCGAGGACGTAGCCGAGAAGTTTTTCTTCCGGCACCTGTTTCTTGATATCGGCAATCGCGGCCTCAACCCCGTCAACCGTGTTCTGGTTGAAGGTGGTAACGCGGATATAACCGACATTGTTTTGTTCGACGCGGTGCTTGACGGATTTGATGCGGATCACGTCGCGCTTGAGCGTAAAGTCCAGCGCCTCATCAATGCCTTCACGGCGGACGGTAATTTTAACATTCGTGGCGACCTTGCCGCGCATCTTGTCCACAGCGTCATTCAGAGTCATGCCCATCACGGCCGTACCGTCAATATGGGTGATGTAATCACCTGCGAGAATGCCGGCCTTGAACGCGGGCGTGTCATCGATCGGCGAGACGACTTTCACAAAGCCGTTTTCCATCGTGACCTCAATCCCTAGGCCGCCGAATTCCCCTTTTGTCTGCACCTGCATATCGCCGAAATCTTTTTCGGTGAGATAGCTTGAGTGCGGGTCAAGGTTAGAAAGCATGCCTGTCAGCGCGTATTCCACCAGTTGCTTGTCTGAAACCGGGTCAACATAGTTGGCGCGCACGCGTTCGAACACTTCGCCGAACAGGTTGAGCTGCTTGTAGGTGTCATTGGCATCCGGGTCCGTATCGACCGGCTTTTTATCCTCCGTCGCCGTGCGTTTTTCATCCTGCGCAAAAGCGGGCAGGGCGGCGGAGAGCGCGAGAACGGAGACAAGTCCAAGGGCGAGAGTATTACGGGAGAAACGACGCATGAGACATCCTTCAAAAATTCTTATAGTCCGGCAAACTTGCGGGCAGGGTTTACGGGCACTCCGTTCAAGCGGAGTTCATAGTACAGGGTCGGTTTTCCCCCATCTGACGACGATTTCGCCAGTGTACCGACCGGTTCGCCTGCGGCCACGGATTGCCCAACCACTGTATCAATTCTGGCCAATCCTGCAATAAGGCTATGATAATCTTTTTGATGTTCCACAATGATTATCTGCCCATAATTCTTGAAATATCCGGCGTAGCGGACAACGCCCCCCATTGGCGCCACGACCAGCGCGCGGGGACGGCCCTCAATTGTCAGCCCCTGGCTCTCGGCGCCGATATCATCCGTTTGTTTAAAGCCCACGCGGATCAAGCCCGAGACAGGCAATTGCGAGGCGCCGGGACGGGGAATCGGGGTCGGTTTCATTGCGGCAGCGCGGCGGGGTTCTTCGGCCGCGCCTGCCGATACCTCAACCGCTGCGGCTTTGCGGGCGCGTTCCGCCTCCGCCGCCTGTTCGCGTTC
>JBDHTU010000215.1:0-3154 GCA_039808805.1 Micavibrio sp. | reverse complement strand
ACAATTCCGTTCAAGGGCGGCATGCCCAGCCATTGCGGTAATTTCCGGCGGAGCACGCCCACAACAGGCTCACCCGCATCGGACCGTTGCGATGATGTTTTGCCCTTCCCCGTAATCACAAGGACGCAGCGTTTTCCGCCCGCATGGGACGACAGCAAAAAGGCTTCAAGCAGGCGATGCGCCTTTTCCTGCGTGCAGCCGTGCAGGTCCAGCCTTCCTTCGATCGGCATTTTACCGCGGCGAAGGCGCAACTCCGTACGCAGGTCGAGTTCGGCTGAACGCGGCGGAGATGCGGCGGGTTGCAAAGGTCTGGGAGCGGGCGGCGGCGCGGATTTTGTCTTTGACCGCGCCGGTTCCGGCGGTAGAGGCTTCTCCATGTTTTCATCCGCGGCGGGAAAAAGCGGTGTGATATCGCGCGTGAACGCTTTCCACAGATGAAAATCCTCCTCACCGAGGCCGTCTTTTCCACCCTTCCCGCCGGATGCGCCTTTGCGCCTGCTCATGACCGCCTGTTCCGCGTTTTTAAAAGATTTTTGTTAATTGCACCGCATTTGGGGCATACTGAACGAAGATATAATAATAAAACAAAGCTATGGACTCCAGCTTTATGAACCTTCGGCACATATCCTCCATCCTTTTTGCGCTGCTTCTGATTTTATCCTTCGGGGCCTTTCCCGGAAAAGCCGGCGCGCAGATGGAGGCGGAAGCCTCGACCGGCGAAGAGGTTGCCCTGGCTTTTTTTTACACGGCCAAAACCAATCCTGATTTTGAGCTATGGGCGAAAAACGCAAAAGAATACAAGCGAAGATCCGCAACACGCGCCAAGGATTTTATCTATGAGGAAAGCCAGCGGTTGATGCGCGCCTGGCAGGATTACGATGCGGACCGCGACCTCATTACCGTCAAGGTTCCCGTCAATATCGACCTGAAAACCGCGCTTGAAAAGGATGGCGAACAGACATACTGGATGTACATGTCGCTGGATGAGAAGGGCGTTACATATTTTCCTTTCAAGCACATGGATTACAACATCGCCGTAATTCCGCAGATGATCGAGAATTTAATGATCCAGAAGATCACGGAGCAACAATTCGCCATGATGCAAGAAGATCTTAAGCGTCCTCAGGGGGGAACGGCCAGCCTTTTGCTGCAGTTAAAACCGGCGAAGGCTTATATCAACCAACCCTACATGATCGACAATGTCGAACAATGGGTCCTGTTGTCGGATATTGTTTCCATGACATTGCGGTCTGCGAAAGACGGCGCGATCTTCTGGAACTACGGCGCGGACTGGTATGTCGCTCCCCGCGCGAACGAATTGCGTGACCTGTATAAAACGCCGGCGGGCGAAGGAACCGAAAGCGGCGCGATTCCGTAACAGCGTGTATTGCCCGGCTTTTTGTACACAGGCCGATATGTGGTATAATGCAGGGTAGATGCCCGCGCTTGTGCGAGGCAGCAAGCAGGAGCCGGCAATGTTTTCACAGTTGGGACCGCTCTTTAAAACCACGTTGCGCCAGGCGGAGTCGGCGGATACGCGTCTTGAAATCCGCCGCGATGAAAAACAGGGACAAGGGCGCAAAAACGACTATGAGGATAGTCAGGACGATACCAGCGCCCTGTGGGAAGATTCGGCCACGGTCAGTGTTGAGGCCTTGCGCACATTCCTTATGGAGTTTCTTAAAACACGCGGGCTTGAAACACCGAGCGTAACCGGTGAAATGGCGGAGAACACACTGCCGCCGCTGACGCCCGAATACCGCCCGCCCGCGAACAGCACGGCGGCCCGCGCGGTCAAAGCCTATGCCGCTTCGTCAAGCAGCACCCCTTCTTATGTGCCGCAGCCGCCGGCAGAGGAAAAAACAGAAACGGTAGACCTGGCAAGCCTTTTGCGCGCGGATGAACTGCGCACCATTCATGTTTTGATTGCGGAACTCGATCAACTCGCGCGCCGCGGCGTTACGCTGCTCACCATTGAAAAAGCCGATAGTTTTCTGGAATCGCTGGTTACCGCCGTTACAGCGGAAAAGGCGCGTGGCTGATCATCCCTGCAAACGGTAACCGTCTTCTTCGGTCAAAAGAATGTCCGGTCGGGAGGGGTCCTGCTCTATCTTCTGGCGCAGCCTGTAGATATGCGTTTCCAGCGTATGGGTTTCCACCCCGTCGGCATAAGACCAGACGCGCGTTAAAAGCTCTTCGCGGCCGACAGGCTTCCCTTCCGATTGCTTAAGACAGGCAAGGATGGCGGTTTCCTTCTCGGTCAGGCGCACGGGCTGTCCGTTTTCCGGCGTAAAAATATTCTCCCGCGTATCGAGACTGTGCGGACCGATGCGCAGCTGTGCAGGAAGCGCCGCCTGCCTGCGGGCAAGGCCGTGCAGGGCTTCGATCACCTGCGCCGCGCGTGCAGGCACAGGCAGATCCACGCCAAGGATAAGCATGGGCAGGGATGTTTCTTTTCCTGTGGGTGAGGCCCCTTCGACCGCAAGGCCGACATCCGCCGTGGCCGCATTCTGGGCCAGCGCAAACCCGCCGGCCTGGGCCAGCGCGGCGAGATAATCGCGCTGGACCGTTGTCTCGGCAAAAACCGCTATGGCAGGCAAATCGGACATGGATTCTTTTCCGGCAGTGCGTATTTTCCCTTATATTTTCCCACTAACCCGTTGATTTGCCAAGAACGATTTCTGGCATGAGGATTGCAAATCCTTCATTCCATGATTGACGCATTCCAAAGCGCAGAGCCGGTAAACAGCGATGCCGCCTATAAAGGCTGGCAGGCCGCCGGGCAGCGCGCGGTCATGCGCAGGGAGGGCGATCAGCGGACCGCCGGACCGATTCCGGCCTTCGGCTCCATGGTTCATGAGACCGCACTGGCCGCTCAAGGTCTACATTACGCCCCGGCCCACGGTACGCCATCTGCAAACGGGGGAAAACCGGATATCGCTTACAAAGCGGATGGCGGTGATGAATTCAGCTTTAACGACGTGCTGGACATTATCAATCCGCTGCAACATCTTCCCATCATCGGCACGATTTACCGCAACATGACCGGCGATACGATCAAACCGTTCAGCAGCATCATCGGCGGCAGCATTTTCGGCGGGCCGGTCGGCGCCGTCTCCAGCACCGTGAATGTCTGCCTGAAACAAACGACAGG
>JBDHTU010000214.1:0-3179 GCA_039808805.1 Micavibrio sp. | reverse complement strand
CGTTTCCGCCAGGATCTGGGCAATGTCGTCGAAGGATATCAGGAAATCGCCAAGCGTCTGGGGCTTATTCCCCAAGGCGGGCTGATGTCCGACGGTGCGTTCGATGAAAAGCTGGCCGAAGGGCTGGACAGTATCGACAATGAACTGGCCCGTGAACGCCGCCTGCGCGCTGTCAACAAAACGCCGCCGAAGAATCCGCGTTTATAGATTTAGCTGAGAAACTGCTCTTTTAAAATCCGTTCCTCCAGATGGTGGTCCGGATCGAACAGCAGCGTGCGCTTGATGCTGGTGGATTGGTGGATATCGAGGCTCACGACATCGCGGAATTCAGCGGAGTCCGCCGTTGCGCTGACCGGGCGCTTGGTGCCGTCAAGCACTTGGATCTGCACGCTGCGCTCACACGGGATCAGCGCGCCGCGCCAGCGGCGGGGGCGGAAGGCGCTGATCGGCGTCAAGGCCAGAACGTTGGAGGACAAAGGCAGGATTGTGCCGTGCGCGGACAGGTTATAGGCCGTGCTGCCTGCGGGTGTGGCAAGAAGAATGCCGTCACACACAAGTTCGGGAATGCGCACGACATTGTCGACAGATATCTGTAATTGCGCCGCCTGCCGCGTTTCGCGCAAAAGCGAGACTTCGTTGAAAGCCACCGCGTCGTGCGTTTTTCCTTCCGCGTCTATCGCCCGCATTTTCAAGGGGTGGATCTCCACGGCGCTCGCGGCTTTGATGCGTTCCGGCAGGTCGTCGGCACGATAGGGATTCATCAAAAATCCGACGGAGCCGAAATTCATGCCGAACACGGGTTTCGAGCCGTCGCTGTTCAGGTGCAATGCCTCAAGCATCGTGCCGTCGCCGCCGAGCACGACCATCGCCTCGCACTCCGTCCACGGCGCCTGACCGTGGCGGTCGATCAAAAGCTTTGCCGCATCAGCGGCTTTTTCGGTTTTGGCGGCGTGAAAATGTAATTTCATGGCGTATGTCCTTGGCTGATCATCACAAAAGGATCGTGCGCGCGCAAGCGAAAAGGCCCGCGAGATGCGGGCCTTGCCTTGAAAACTGGGCTTAATTGTAAGATTTTGTGCTTGTCGTGGTCCGTTTGTTGAACAGGCCTTTTGGGTCCGTCGATGTTTCGGTCCTGGTCACGGCCTTTTTGTCACCCGAAGGGTCTCTGTAAACATAGGTGGTTTTGTCGGTTTTTGTGGTCGTCCCGTAAGCATTGGTGGATTCAGACGAAGATTTATACGTGCCCGGCGGCTTGTTCGTCGGGGAGTTCATGCTGCAGGCGGCAACAGCAAGCGTTGCCGCAGTAACGGCGGTTACTGTCAAAAAAAGTTTTTTCATTATTTTGTCTCCAAAGGAAATTGCATCGTGCGCGTACCAATGGGCAAGCGTGCAGAAAATTCCTTTGGAAATTTAAAAATTATTGGCTGACCCATAAAATCCGGGCGATCCACGAAACATCTTTGGTCGGGATAACGCGGTCCGCATGGTCGGGATTGAGGGACTTCACTTCAATCTTGGCAGAGTTCTTTTTAACAAGTTCCTTGGCCATGACTTCGCCCTTCGTTGTACGGACGACAACGCGGTCTCCCTTGCGGACGGTGGCATCACGGGAAAGCACGAGAATATCGCCTTTGCGATAGAGCGGCTCCATGGAATCGCCACTGATTTCCAAGGCATATGTGCCGGAGAAATCCGGGGCGGCTTCATGTTCGGGGAATTTGATTTCATCCCACGCATCGCCATCAGGATAGCCGTCTTCATCGAAAAACCCTTCGGCACCGGCCTGCGCGAAGCCGATTACCGGAATAATGCCCGCCCGCGGTGCGCCGGGGGCGAGGGCATCTTCGCTATCCATCAGTGCAAGGAATTCCGACATGGTGGCGCCAGTGGCGGCGAGAACGCGGCTGATGCTTTCCGTCGAAGGCCAGCGCGGTTTTCCATCGCTGCTGTGCCGCTTGCTTTTGTTGAAAGAGGTGGCGTCGAGTCCCGCTTGTTTGGCCAGACCGGAGGCGCTGTAGCCGAAGGCGGCGGCAAGACGATCGATGGCGGCCCAGATATTTTCGTGTGTCAACATAGGCTTAGGTTAAAATTCCTACGGGCAAAAGTAAATAGGAAAATATTCTTAAAAAAGTCTTGACTTCACGTTTTGTTCCTGTCATCAATAAGAACATAAAGAGAACAACTCTGTCAAGGA
This sequence comes from Micavibrio sp., assembly GCA_039808805.1. Classification (GTDB taxonomy): domain Bacteria; phylum Pseudomonadota; class Alphaproteobacteria; order Micavibrionales; family Micavibrionaceae; genus Micavibrio_A. The sequence goes on along the minus strand of JBDHTU010000214.1, from coordinate 985 downwards.
CGCATTTCAGCGTTCTGACCCAGCCACAGATCGAGGACACCGCCAGCATGAGTCAGGAGCGTTACACGCCGAAAAAACAGCCAGACCTTCAGACCTTTGCCTTTGAAACGGCGGAAGAGGCATGGTTGTGGTTCATCCTCGCGCAGGAGGCGCGCAACGAGGGCGCCCGGTTTACGGCCGGGCTTTCCCTGATGCCGCGCCCATGCGAGCCGGCGGACATTTTAAAATGCGTCGAGAAGCTGTATCGCAATCGCCGTCTTGTGATGGATCACCTGCTGGTGCTGCGCCATTACGGCAAGCGGCAATTGCCGCCCGACGCGCGCCGTATCAAGGAGGCACGCGCTTACACATTGTGGCACGAGGCGCTGGAGCGGCTGGAGCCGGTACTGGAAGCCAAGGGCATTGTCCGCACAAGATTTTTATCCGTTCAACCGAATACCTACTGGAACCAGAAAACCGTTGTTGTCGAAGGAGGGCTAAACGCATGAGTGGATTGCTATCAACCGTTGCCGAGGGGCAAAACGCCTGGGTCGTGTTCAGCGGCCAGACCGAAATTTCATGGCTGCGGCTTCTTAAGCCCGGCTTTCGTCACTGCTACGTCCTGATCAATGACGGTGAGCGCTGGACCAGCATCGATCCGCTTAGCCATGTGACGGAGGTTTCCGTTCATCATCACGTGCCGGTGGATTTCGATCTTCCGACATGGCTTCAATCGCGCGGTAATCGCGTGGTGAAGGCACCGCTGCGCCGTGATGTAACCCGGGCCGCGCCGTTCATGCTGTTCACCTGCGTCGAAGCGGTGAAACGTGTTCTTGGCATTCATCGCCGCCGCGTCGTTACGCCGTGGCAACTTTACCAACACCTGACACTCGCAACTTAAAAATAAAGGAGTAATGATCATGGGTGATATTACGGGGCGTCCGAAGACGCCCAAGACCCAAGTCGTCTATGTACCGAAATATGTGTATTCCAACACGCCTGCGCC
>JBDHTU010000213.1:0-3200 GCA_039808805.1 Micavibrio sp. | reverse complement strand
ATTTGCGCGCAGGACCCGATCGTCACCCACGTATCTACCATGGTCCCTTCGCCGACATAGGCGCCGACATTGACGAAGGACGGCATCAGGACGACATTCGGCGCGATAAAGGCGGAGCGGCGGACGATGCTGCCCGGCACGGCGCGGAAGCCCGCGGCTCTAAAATCATCGGCGCTCAGGCCGTCGAACTTGCTCGGCACTTTGTCCCACCAGGTCGATCCACCGGGGCCGTTGGAGATCGCCTCGTTCGGGTTCAGGCGGAAGGACAAAAGGACGGCCTTTTTCAACCATTGGTGCACCTGCCAGCCATTGGCCTCTTTCGTGGCAATGCGGGCAGCGCCGGAATCCAGCATCGACAGCGCCTCGTTCACGGCGTCACGCAACTCACCTTTCGTGGCGACAGACACCGCATCCCGTTCGTCCCAGCCTTTTTCGATGATGGCGGCGAGGGAGGAGGCGTCTTGTTTGCGGGCGGCGTCGGCCATGGCGTGTCCTTCGGTCAAAAATTGGAATACCGCAATTCAACATAGATAAACCGGGCTGACAAGCGTTTTGCGCTTGCGCACGAACCTTCGGCGGGATTGAAATAAAACGCATGAACAAGGCCTTGCTGATCCCGTTTCTGATCCTTATTTCCGGCTGTGCCCCTTCGAGCGCGCCGCCGCCCGTTTCTTCCGCGGAAATGCTGACGGAAATCCGTATTCAAAAAGAACTTGCCGTCCGCGACCGAATGGAGCAGCTAAAGCGCCTCTACCGTGTCGGCATGCCGATCCTCGCCGCGAACGCGCCGCTCTGCGGGACCAAAATATGGCCGCATACGGGCATGATGGTGGAAAGCCTGTCCTCCGTGCCGGACAAATTCAAAGACGCGATGAGCATCTATTACGGCCTGCAAAACCAGCTGACAGTCGGTTATATCGTCGATGGCGCCCCGGCGCAGGGAAAAGTAGAGCCGGGAGACCGAATCCTATCGGTCGATGGTGTTTCCATTCCTTCGGGCACGCGCGGCAAAACCGTGTTTTATGAAACGATCTGGCAGGACGACCGCGACGTGACGAAACCGATCCGCCTGACTGTGGAACGCGGGCGAAAATCAAACCGTCAGGATGTGGTCATTAAACCCGTGCCCGCCTGCGCCTCTCTTATCAGAATGGAAGAAGATGATGAGGTAAGTGCCTATGCAAGCGGTTACACCATTACATTTTCTACCGGCATGATGCGCGAGGCGGAGGACGACGATATGGTTGCGGCCATCTTCGGGCATGAACTTGCGCACAATGTGCGCAATCACCGCGATATGAAGAAAATGAATGCGGCGCTGGGCGAGCTAACCTCTATCATTATCGAATACAGCACGGGTCTTGATTTTAAGGATCTGCTGGTAACGGTGGGGGCCAGAGCCTACTCGCAGGAGTTTGAAACCGAATCCGATTATATCGGTCTCTACATGATGACGCGCGCGGGATATGACCCGCAAAAAGGGATGGAATTCGCTCGCCGTCTCGGTACGTTGCATCCGGATTCGATCCATGCGATCGGCGGCACGCACCCTCCAACCGCCCGCCGCTTTGTCATGATGCAAAAGACGGTAGCAGAAATCGAAGCAAAGAAACGCGCTGGCCTGCCGCTCATACCGGCCGAAAGTTCCGCGCTTTCAACCCGTTAAGCCGTGTCCCCGCCGGAATTCCGGAACTTTTAGCCCTTTTGCCCGTTTGCCGGGGAGAAAAGGGGGATATTGATGGCTTATATCCGCAAAATTATCGGGCATGACGAACAACTGATCGGAATTGCCCGTCTTCACTGGATTTACGTGCTCAAAGGCATTGCATGGTTTGTGGTGCTTGCAGGCGCTGGCTGGCTTTTAAACACGCTCATTCAACGTGTCGCTTTCTCCATGGCCGATGCCACAGACAGCGCGGCCTTGCCTTATGCCCTCATGACGATCAGCAACGGCGCGATGTATTTCCTGATGTTCGGGGGTGCGCTGATCTTCTTCTTTTTCACGCTCAAGGTTCTGGTCACGGAAATCGGCCTGTCATCCCGCCGCGTGATGCACAAGGAAGGACTGATCTTTATTAAGGTAAAGCAGATCGATCTCGAAGAGATCCGCGGCGAAAGTCTTGATCTTGGATATTTCGGTCGCATGCTCGGTTACGGGTATCTGCTGCTCGACTGCCGTTTTATCGGCGACGTGCGGCTGCCCGCGATCGAAAAACCCGAACGGTTTTTAAAAGCGCTGCATGAAAGCCGCGCCAAAACACAGGATTCTCTCTCCGTTGTTCTTGGCAAAGGCAATCCAGCCCCGATTCAGGTATCCGTACCGCCGGAAATGCAACAGCCGGAGGCCCCTCAACCCGCTGTGCCGCAACCGACGCCTGAAATTCAACCGCCGCAGCCGGGGCCGGAAATCAATCCTCCCTCCACCCCGCGTCCGGAAATTGCGCCCACGCCCGTTCCGCATGGCCCGCCGCCGGGACAGCCTTCGCCGCAGCCCACGCCGCAGCCCGAAGTAACGCCGCAGCCTCAGCAGCCGGTTCCCGCACCCGGTCCGGATCCTCAGCCGCCGCTGCAACCACCCGCTGGCAGAAACGCCGCGCCGTTGCCGAGCGCGGCTGAAGACATACCGCAAGTCGCTGCAGCCGCACCCTCCGGACCGCAAACCGCATATCCTGCATCGCCCGCTGCGCCGCAGGTTCAGCAACCGCCCGTCATTGTTCAGAACACGGTCGATCCCAAAGTGGTGCAACAGGTTGTCCAGCAAGCATTGCCTCAGATGGCGCAGCAGGTCGCGCAGGAACTGGTCAACAAGGGCCTTGTCGAAAATCCGCACGCGCAGAATGACAATGACATTGACACGGACCTGATCGACAGCTTTGATGATGCCGCCCACGACAAGGACGGCCCTCATCATGACCCTCACCATCGACTGGAACACTCTATCCACTGATGCGTGGGAAGACCGGTTCGCCCGGCTTCCGCATTCGAACATCCTTCAAAGCTATACCTACGCCCGCGCTTATTGCCCGCTGGAAAAACAGCGCGCGCGCTGGGGTCTTATCCGTATCGACGGGAAAGAGGCGGGGCTGGTGCAAATTTTCGAAGCCGGGATTCTGCGGAACCTCTTTCATGCTGTTATTCTTGACCGCGGCCCGCTCTGGTTCGAAGGCTATGGTCATGCGATGCACAGCAAGTGGTTTTTC
>JBDHTU010000212.1:0-3208 GCA_039808805.1 Micavibrio sp. | reverse complement strand
GCGACCATCGAAGGGATCGCAAAGCGCAAGATGGATACGATCAACGGCACGCTGGGCGAAGGTGAAAAGCGCCTGCCGCTGCACATGATCGACCGCCGTTTCCTGGTTCTGGATGTGAATACGCTGTTTGAAGAGAACGACCCGGAAAAAATCCAGCAGGACATCCGCAAAATTTTTGCGGAGCTTGAAAAACCCGGCAACCACGTCCTGATCATTGAGGATGCCAATGACTGGCTCCGCGGTATTGAAGACAACCAGTGCCAGGGCTTGATCTCGACCTTCGTGCGCGAACTGAAAAAAGGCGCGTTCCAGTCGATCCTGATGGTGCGGGACGAGGCGGGGAAGAACAATCTCGGCGCGGTTTTGGGCGCGCATTCGGAAATGACCGAGCTTTTCACCATTCTGGAGAAAAAAGCGCCGTCCAAGGATGAGGTCCTGAAAATCATAGAGCGTACCAAGCCCGCGCTGGAAAAGCATCATGACGGGCTGCACATCACGGATGAAGCGAACGCGGAGATCGTCAATTTAACGTTCCTTTACCCGAACCTGCGCATTTATCTGCGCGAGCAGCCTTCCCGAAGCTTGCGGATGCGCGACCAGATCGCCTCGACCTTCGTTTCCCGCATGCAGTCCCGTCCGCCGGAACTGGATGCGCTCAATACGGAGATGGCAAAGCTTGGCGAAGGCGATGCTGCGGGCCGCGCCGCGATCCAGGAAAAAATCGACGCAGTGACGGAGGTTTGGGAAACCCGCGCACGGGCGCTGGGTAAGGCTTATCTGGACAAGCGCCGCCTGGAAAAGGACGAGATCGAACTGGAAGGCGAACTGGAAAAGCTGAACGGTGCGCTGCGGGAAAAACTCACGGCGGAAAAAGGCAAGGAGCCGACCGAGGGCGAATTCGCCGCCATGAAAACGCCTGACATTAAAGAGGCGGAGAAATACCTGCGTGAAACCCGCAAGGCCGTTGTCGAGGCGAACGATCGCGCCAAAGCTCTCAAGGGGGAGCACAATGACAAGCTGACGCTCGAAGTCTCGCACGTACGCGAATTTTTCAGCGAAATCTCCGGCATTCCAGCGAAGGACCTGAACGCGAACGAAGCGACGAAGGCGCTTGGCCTCGACACACGGCTGAAGGAAAAAGTCTACGGGCAGGATGACGCCGTTGAAACCATCGCGGGAGCCATCAAGCGCGCGAAGGCCGGCCTGAAAGAGCCGGAGCAGCCGATCGGCTCGTTCATGCTCCTCGGCTCTTCGGGCCTCGGTAAAAGCTATATCGGGGAATGCCTGGCCGAAGATCTATATGAAGACAAGAACGCGCTGACCGTATTCGATATGTCCGAATTCATGGAGAAGCACACGGTTTCCCGCCTGATCGGTGCGCCGCCGGGCTATGCCGGATATGGAGAGGGCGGAAAGCTGACCAACGCGGTCCGCGAACGGCCCTATCAGGTCATCCTGCTGGACGAGGTCGAGAAAGCGCACCCGGATGTGTTCAAAATCCTGCTGCAGGTGCTGGACAAGGGGCGCCTGTCGGATGAGCTGGGCACAGTGGATTTTCGCAACACGGTCATCATTATGACGACCAATTTGGGACAACACATGTCGTTCGATCCGGAGCGCAATTCGTCCAACAGCGAAGAGGAAATCAAGGGAGAGGCGCGCAAATTATTCCCGCAGGAGCTGGTCAATCGTGTCGACAGCTTCCTGCTGCTGAAGGCGCACACGCCGGAGAATATTGAAAGAATTCTCCAGCGGGACCTGAAATCGCTGAACAAGAAACTCAGCGGCAAGAGCATGGAGGTCGAGCTGCCGGAAGCGGACATGAAGGCTCTCGTTGCCGACAAGTACAAGGTCGAGGAAGGCGCGCGCCAGATTCAGAAATTCGTCAAAACCAATATGACGAATAAAATTGCGGACATCGTTCTATCCCATTCGGAAGACAGGCAAGGGGGAAAAATCACCGCGTCTTACAGTCCGGAAAACGATGCCTTCACGCTGGATTACAGGCCTTCAGGGGCAGCGGAACCTGCGCCAGACGCAACTCCCGTTCTTTTGGGCGGAGCGCCCGGCGCGGCGGTTATGGCCGGCAGCGGAATGGTGCGGCGTCCTGCGTTGAGTGCAGTCTTCGCCCCCGTGATGCATTAGGAAAGGAGAGAGACCATGAGCGACAATACACTCGATGCTTTGGAAGCTGCAAAAGAAACCATGCGCAACGCGTCCCGCACGCTGGGCAAAATCGATGCCCGCGAACAGGCGCAAAAGCAGATTGAAGACGAAAGCCCGGAAGGCCTTGTCCAAAAGGTGAAAGACGTGGCGATTGCCGCGCGGCGCATCAACAAGGTCTGGGATGCGGCGCAGGCGCTGTACGAAAAGGTCAGCCCCTGGGCAGGCCCGGTTCTGCGTCCTGTCTGGCGCGGCGCTGTCGGCGTAAAAGACGCTTTTGTCTGGGCCGCCTATGAACGTGAAAACGGCGAACTGAAACGCGATGCGGATGGCGACCCCATTTTCTCGATAGGACGTCTGGGTCGCGTTTTCGCCACGGCGGCGATGATCGGCGTTTCCGGGGTCGCAGGCGTGCAGGCTGCTTATTTCTACGGCACGCATTTCTCGGAATATACTTTCGTGACTGGAAAAGAGATGATCACGCCCGGTGAAAAATATGAATTTTCCGGCGCCAGTTCGCTACCGTTCAGCACACAGCTGGACAACGGAAAATACTATCAGGTCGAACAAAGCCTGTACTGGCCGCGCCTGATGTATCCGGAAGAAGATGTTTTCGCCATGATCCCGCAAAACGGCGTGTGCAAGGTGGAAGGCTTCGGTTTTTACATGAAAGAACTGAAATGGCTGCATAAGGCGACTGAATCCTATCAGAACGTCTTCAATGCCAGCTGCTTTCCGCTGACGGAAAAACAGACGGACAGCATCATCATGAACAAGAGCACGCCCGAACAGGTTTTTAAAGGAATGACGCCATGACGGAACCGGACAAAAGACCGCCAAACGACCCGGTAGAGGAAATCCGCCAGTATCTCCTGGATAGTTTTGAACGCGCCCGCGCAGGCGTTCGGGAAGAACTCACCGTTGCCAGCAACGATCTGCGCGATACGCTCAAGGCGGGGGAGAAGATGGCGGGCGACGCGTACCAGTATGTCGAAACCACGGTGGGCAAGGACCGGGTGATCGGCGCGGTGCTGGGCGCCAAGGC
>JBDHTU010000211.1:0-3234 GCA_039808805.1 Micavibrio sp. | reverse complement strand
CTCAGCCGCGCATCCGCCATGGCGCTGCTTTATGTCGGCATTGGCGTGTGTCTTATCATCTTTCTTTTCCTGATCTTCCAATTCATTCTGACCAACACGGTCGTCCGCGATCTCGACAAGGCCAAGCAGGAAACGCAGCGCGCTTCGCAGGAACTCATGGTCAACGCCTACAACGCGCTGCAATCGGACTCGATCAAACACATGGTCCGTATTCATGAAATGTTGTCGGAGCTTGAGAAAATCGACGGTACATTGGTCAAGTACAATGTAGAAAAAGGCAAGGTAACGTGGGATGTGCTGGTGCCGCCGGCATACGGGCAGGGGGTCGGCACCATCAAGGGGCAGGTCCAGCCGGGCCTGGAGCCCGACGGCCGGGTTCGCATCCGCGGTACGAATTAGATAAAATTTTAGTTAAATCAATAGCGTGTGTAACGGGTTTTAAAGTTTTGTTGAGTAAAATTTTAATAGAAATGGATCAAACCAGAAAAGTCTTATGGACCTGAACCTTAAAAGCTTTGACTGGCGTTCGCTTCAAAAATACATGGACCCGAAATCCTCGGGCGATCTCAATGCGTTTTTGGAAAAGCTGCCGCAGAACGCGGGACAAACCGTCCTGATCGCCGCGGGCATTGCGTGGGCGATGGCGGGCGCGCTTGGCCTTTACGCCAGCATTCAGGCGCGGCAATTGACCGAACTTCGCGCCGAACTTGTCAAGGCTGAGGCGCTGACCCCGATCGTCCCGAAAATCAGCGACGTTCCTATCGATAAAAAAGAGGTGGAAGCTTTTATCGGCAAGGTAAGCAAGGCCTATGACGGGCTGAACATCAAGGCCAACGGCTCCACCATTGTCATCACGTCCGGACAGACCAGCAATTTTGCCAAGTTTCGTGAAGCGATCGGCCATATGCAGAACGGCGGTTCCGGCTGGCGCGTGACGCTGGACAAACTCTGTGTGGGACGTGAATGCGGCGATAAGGACAAGCTTGGCATCGCCCTGAAAGTTAACAAGGTTTCTGTGGAAAACCCCTCTGCCGGGGGAGCCGCAGCCAAGTAATACGGATAGATTTACTTAAAGTTAGTCGTTAGGAGGAAATACAATGCTTAATATTCAAACAAGAAGACAGTCTCAGGGCGGGAACGTGTTGTTCCTGATCCTGATCGCCGTCGCGCTGTTCGCGGCGCTTTCGTATGTCGTGACGCAGTCCACGCGTTCAGGGAGCGGCTCCGCTGACCGTGAGAAAAACGTCCTGAGCTCGGCGCAGATGACGCAATATCCCACGGCGCTGAGAACTTCGATCATTCGTATGGTTCTTGCCGGTGTCGGCGTTGAGCAGATCGTGTTCAACTCCCCAAGCAACCCGATCGCCTCAACCAACCTCATGGTTTTCCACCCGAGTGGCGGCGCCGCCGGTTATCAGGATGCCCCGGCAGACCTGTCGGCAACTGGTACATCGACTCTGAGCTGGCGTTATAACGCAAACTTCCAGGTCCCGGGGATTGGCATTGATGGTTCAGGCGGTAACGACCTTATTGCTTTCCTGCCCGGCGTGTCGGACGGCGTCTGCAAGCAGGTCAATGAAGAGCTGGGTGTGGATATCTCTAATTGCACCGGCCCGGTAAACGGCGTTCCTATTGCAGATGCTGCCGTTACGAATGCTTTGGTGAATGAGTTGCAGGATGATGCCTACACTTTCCCAACTGGTACAGAACCTTCCTTGAATTGTAATGGCGCTGCTGTAAATCAAGGCTTTGCCCGCCAGGCTTCCGGCTGCATGAAGGTCGGTACTGAAAACGTCTTCTACTCGGTTCTTCTGGAACGGTAGTTAGATAAAACGATTTCCTCCAATCGGAATCCGGCCTTTCAGAACTCTCTGGAAGGCCGGATTTGCAGGATAAAATGCTGGTGAGACAATCGCAAAAGGGCAGTGCCCTTATTTATATTCTGATTGCCATCGCGCTTCTGGCGGCGTTGACGGCCACGTTCATGGACTCGTCTTCCGGTCAGCGCACCACGGCGCAGGAAACCTTCAATATTGTCACGCAGTTGAATTCACAGTTGAACTTTATCCGCAGCGCCATCCAGGAATGTGTCCTGACATATCCCGATGGCGATACGACGATGCCGGCGGACCCGGTGGGGAACACGGCAGTATATCCTGTCAGGCCATATCCGTTGCAACCCAACAACAATTATCAGGCTTCCTCGACGCCTTCTAGTTCATTGGCGAAAGATATCCGTTGTCCCGGCAATCCCGGCAACAGCAACGATCATGCGAAAATATTCGGCAGCAATACGGGCAAGCTTTTCCCGCCGTCGCCCAAGTTTTTCGGCGACTGGCGGTACTTCAACAGCAAGGATGGGGTCAGCCTTTTTATTGGAAGCGATACGAGTGACGCTTTTATCGGAACGGCTTTACAAAAACTCGACGCGCAATTCACGCCATGCGAAGCGCAGTATATCGATGCGGCTTCTGCAGCCGTAAATGTCGTGTCCGATCAGCCGGGTATGATTTGCGGTCTGGGAGTAAAGTGCATCTTGATTCATCTTGTTACAACGCCAACAACTCTTTATCCGGGTGAGACGTCTTGTCCTTAAAGGTGGTACATGAAAAATGATAAACAGCGGGGCAGCGCCCTGGTCTACATCCTGATCGCGATCGCCCTTCTTGCCGCGCTGACGGCGAGCTTCATGGATTCTTCCAGCGAGCAGACATCCGCGCAAAGCCTTGCCAACACGGTGACGGAAGTAGGATCGCAGGTGAATTTCATCATGTCTGCGATCGAAGAATGCACGCTGGTCTATCCCGAAGGGGATGCGGCGCTTTCCGGCACGAACAACACGCCGTATCCCATCAACCCGACCAGCATTTACCTGACCGATCACACGACGGGCGTGGATTACGTTCGCGATGCGCGCTGCCCCGGCAATCCGGGAGACAGTGCGGACCATGCCAATATCTTTGGCGGAGCATCGGGAAAATTCCTGCCGCCGCCGCCGCGCCTCCTCTCGGACTGGATATATTATAACGGCGCGGACGGCGTGTTCTTTTATGCCGAAACCAACAAGACGGATGCATTCCTGGCCGATGCGCTTTCCAGGCTTGATGGAAAATATGCGGAATGCCAGGTGGATGTCGTCAATGCAACGGCCGGGGCTGTCGCCCTGTCCACGGACGGCGTAAGCTGCACGTCCGGTTACCGATGCCTTCGCGTGTGGTTGAAAATCCTTCCGAC
>JBDHTU010000210.1:0-3265 GCA_039808805.1 Micavibrio sp. | reverse complement strand
GACCCGGTGGCGATCGCCATCGGCCCGCTTCAAATCCGCTGGTACGCGCTGGCCTACCTGACAGGCATCCTGTGCGGATGGCTTTACGCGCGCTATATCGTCAAGAAAGACGCGCCCAAAGGAATTCGTCCCAATGCGGAAGACATCGACGATTTCCTGCCCTTTGCGGTGCTGGGCGTGATCCTCGGCGGGCGGCTGGGCTATGTTTTGTTTTACCAGCCGGGATATTACTTTTCCCACCCGCTGGAGATCTTCCAGCTGTGGCAGGGCGGCATGTCGTTCCACGGCGGGGCGACCGGCGTGATCATCGCGCTGATTTCCTATTCCCTGATCAAGAAATTTTCGATGTTCCGGCTGGGCGATCTTGCGGCGCTGTGCTGCACCTTCGGCCTGTTCTTCGGGCGTATCGCGAACTTCATCAACGGCGAGCTGTATGGCCGCGCAACGGACGTGCCGTGGGGGATGGTGTTCCCGAACGGCGGCGAGGAGCCGCGCCATCCCAGCCAGCTTTACGAAGCCGGGCTTGAGGGGCTTTTGCTGTTCGTCATCCTCAGCATCATGATCCACCAGGAAAAGATCAGGTCGCGCCCCGGCGTGGTCGGCGGTACGTTCCTGATCGGGTACGGCCTCTGCCGTATGTTCGTGGAGCATTTCCGTGAGCCGGACTGGTATCTTGGCTATCTCGCGGGCGGATTCACGATGGGGCAGTTGCTGTGCCTGCCGATGATCGCCGCCGGCGGTGTCATCATCATGCTTGGCCTGAAATTTTCCCGTGACCGCGCCGCTGCTTGATATCATCAAGGCGCGCATCGCCCGGCACGGGCCGATGACGCTTGGCGAATATATGGCGCTTTGCCTGTCGCACCCCAAACACGGCTATTACATGACGCGCGATCCGTTCGGGAGCGCGGGCGATTTCATCACCGCGCCGGAGGTTTCCCAGATGTTCGGGGAGATGATCGGCCTGTGGCTTGCCGACCTGTGGATAAAATTCGGGCAACCGTCGGAATTCATCCTGCTGGAATGCGGGCCGGGGCGGGGGACGCTGATGGCCGACATAATGCGAGCCACAAAAGCGCTGCCCGGATTTCATGGGGCCGCGAAAATTCATCTTATGGAGATATCGTCCGTTCTCCGGGATGCGCAGGCCCGCGCGCTAGCGGGTTACGATCCGGTATGGATCGATGACCTGAACCGGCTGCCACCGGGGCTTCCCGTGCTTTTGGTGGCCAATGAATTCCTCGATGCCTTGCCTGTCCGGCAGATCGAGAAGCGGGGGATCGCATTTTTTGAACGCGGTGTATCGATAGCGCCCGATGGAAGCCTGTGCGCGGCGTTGCTGCCTGTGCCTGATGCCGTGATCGGCGCGCTGCCGAAGGCTTTGGTTGATAGCGTAGAGCAGGGGATTTTCGAAACGTCTCCTCACTTAAACCAATTTCTGAAATCTGTGGATATTCTGTTGAAAAAACAAAATGGTGTTGCGTTATTTTTAGATTACGGCCATGCGCGCTCTGCGCCCGGCGATACGCTGCAGGCGATGAAAAATCATGAGTTTGTCACTCTTTTCGAAACGCCCGGTACTTGCGATCTGACCGCGCATGTCGATTTTGAAAATGTCGTCAAAATCGCCTGTGAAGACGGTATCGTCGCCCATGGGCCGACCACGCAGGGGGCCTTCCTGAAAGAACTGGGTATCGAGGTGCGGGCGGAGCGCCTGAAAAAAGGGGCAAATGACGCGCAGGCGGTGGATCTGGAATCCGGCTTGAAGCGGCTTATCGATACGGACCAGATGGGATCGCTTTTCAAGGTTGTGGCCCTGTGTAATGATCCACAAATCGAGATCGCGGGGTTCCATGAAAGCGTTTAAAGACAGCCAGTTCGACAAGGCCTGCGCCGGCCGCATCACCTATGGGTTCTATGGACGAAAAGGTGGCGTCAGCCAGGGAATATATGAAGGCCTGAATTGCGGCACGGGATCGAACGACGACCAGAATCTGGTCGCAAAAAACCGCAGCATGATCGCGCAGGATTTGGGTGTGTCTGACGGCAAGGTATCCACGCTGTGGCAATGTCATTCGGCCATCTGCATGCCAATAAAATCGCATGTTCCCGAAGGAGAGGCGCGACCGAAGGCGGATGCGCTCGCGACCGATGTTGCGGGTCTTGCCATTGGGGTTTTGACCGCTGACTGCGGCCCGGTGCTTTTTGTCGGTGAAAAAGCGGACGGCAGCCCCGTTATCGGCGCGGCGCATGCGGGGTGGGGCGGCGCGCTGGGCGGCGTTCTGGAGGATACGGTTGCCAAAATGACCGAACTTGGCGCAACTATCGAAACGATCCACGCCGTGCTGGGCCCATGCATTATGCAGCCCTCCTATGAAGTCACGGAGGACTTCTCCAGACCCTTTCTGGAAAAGCATGACGCGGCGGAAAAATTCTTCATGGCCGCGCGGAAGGCGGGTCACCTGATGTTCGACATGCCCGGATACATCGCGTATCGATTATCCCTATGCGGGGTGCGGCAGGTCAGTTTGATGGGCCTCGACACCTACACGGACGAGGAAAATTTCTATTCTTTCCGCCGGGCCACCCACCGCGGGGAGGCGGACTATGGCCGGGAGATGTCGGCGATTGTGATCAACGGCTAGAATCCGGTTGATTTTGCCCGCCCGGTTTTTCTATAGTCCTTTCACACAAACCAATAATTTCCGGAAAAACAGATGATTATCATCGGCGGCAATTCCAATCGTCCCCTTGCAGACGCGATTTCGGCCTATCTGGGCGTCCCCGTAGCCAAGGCGTCCATCCGCCGCTTTTCCGATATGGAAGTGTTTGTCGAGATCATGGACAACGTACGCGGCGAAGATGTGTTCGTCGTGCAATCCACGTCCTATCCCGCCAACGACAATTTGATGGAACTGCTGATCACGATTGATGCGCTCAAGCGCGGGTCGGCCCGCCGCATCACCGCTGTCATCCCGTATTTCGGCTATGCGAGGCAGGACCGCAAGACGGGTGGGCGCACGCCGATCTCGGCCAAGCTGGTCGCCAACATGATCACGGCCGCAGGCGCGGATCGCGTTCTGACCCTCGAACTTCACGCCGGGCAGATTCAGGGGTTTTTCGACATTCCAACCGACAATTTGCATGCCTCTCCGGTGATCGCGCCGCACATGGAAAAACTGTTCAATCCGGATGAAACGGTGATGGTTTCCCCGGACGTGGGCGGAGTCGTCCGCGCGCGCGCGATGGCCAAGAAACTGAACAC
>JBDHTU010000209.1:0-3287 GCA_039808805.1 Micavibrio sp. | reverse complement strand
GCGTAAAACATAGATTTACGCGATCCTTTTCGATTTCCACGACCGCCAGCGTTTTGCAGCGGTATTTCCTGCCATCGCCACGCGGAAAATAATCCGTGTATTCGAAAGCCGCGGCGGAAATATCATCATAGGAATGAAACGGGCCGGGCCATGACGCCCTCTCGCGATTGTAGGGCATGCGGCTGCGCCGGTCATAAGCGTCGCGAAGTTGCCCCCTGATTTCCTCGTCTGTGCCCGTTCCCGGCGCGTCATAGATTTTGCGCCTGAAATCATTCAGCGTTTCACACGAGGCGAGCATGGCGCGGCGGATATTCCGCTCATACCGGCGGGCCTTGTCCCACGGCATGCAGGAATGATAAATCGCGCCGTCCTGAAGCGCGGGATAGGCGCAGTTCGTATAAACAGCCGCAACGGCATCATATTCCATGCGAAGGGCAAGCGCCCTATCGGACGAGCGCGGATCGTATGACGGCAATCCTTCGAGCGGCATGTTTCCCCTCCTTACATCGCGCGCAAGGCGAAACTGCGGAAATCGTCATACACGGGATTGACGGCGACGCAATCAGTAAGGGCTTTATGATTGTCGTGAAATATCCTGTCTATCGCGCGCGGCAATTCGTAAAGCGGCATCAGTCCGAATTTCAATCCCTTGCGCGGAATGACAACAAGATGAAATTCATCCTTACCGCTCCCGGAACATTCAACCGGCGTATGCAGATATATCGTTATGCGCCTGCCTTCCAGAGACGGCACGCCCGGATGCCTTAATGGATGCCTTAATAAATACCTGCGGAATCGAGAAGTTACGACGGGAAGGTATTTACGCATATTGTTTTCCGGCGTATGGGTGAAGCACAGATTGAGCGCGCCGGGCACAAACTCCGAAATTGCCAGAGTCTTGTCCGCATTGGCTTGCCCGGTCCGCGTATACCGGAATATCAACGGCAGCATATTATTGGCCAGGCTGGAAATATGAAAGGGCTTGGCCAGGCTGCTTTCAATCAACCCCTCTTTGTAATACACGCTCCGGGAGGAAGCGGCACGGTCATACGGCATGGCCGTACGCCGCGTAAACGCATCGCGCAACCCTTCCCTCATGCGCTTTTCGGTAGCGCTGCCGGTGTGGTCGCCGTAGATAGAGGCGTCAAAATCTTCAAGCGTTTGACACGGATCAAGCATGGCGCGGCGAATCCGGCTCTCATAACGTGCGGACTCGTGGAGCGGCATGCGCAGATAGTCTATCGGACTGGCGCCGGAACCTTGGGTCGACGCGCGGGCGCCGATGCCATAAAGGTCAGCTACGGAATCATACGCCTTGCAAAGACCGGCAACATTTTTCGGAGCGCCGAAACTCCCATATACAACCAGGCTATTGGACATACGTTATGACGTAAACGCATGACTGTCATGTAGTCAAGAGGTTTCTAATTAAACCTCAAGATTGGCGAGCTGTTCCGCCTGCGCCTGCGTCACCAGCGCATCAATAACCTCCCCCAGCCCGGAGCCGGCCATGATTTCATCGAGGTTATAGAGGGTCAGGCCGATGCGGTGGTCGGTCAGGCGGGATTGCGGGAAATTGTAGGTGCGGATGCGTTCGGACCGGTCGCCGGAGCCGATCTGCCCTTTTCTGTCGGCCGCCCGCGCGGCATCGAGTTTCTGGCGTTCCATATCGTAAAGCCGCGTCTTGAGCAGCGACATGGCGCGGGCCTTGTTCTTGTGCTGGGACTTTTCTTCCTGAATGGCGACGGCAAGGCCGGTGGGTATGTGCGTGATGCGCACGGCGGAGTCCGTGGTGTTGACCGACTGCCCGCCCGACCCTTGCGAGCGGTAGACGTCAATGCGCAGGTCTTTTTCTTCGATCACGATATCGACGTCTTCGGCCTCCGGCAACACGGCGACGGTGGCGGCGGACGTGTGGATGCGCCCCTGCGTTTCGGTCTTCGGCACGCGCTGCACCCTGTGGCCGCCGGATTCGTATTTCAGTTTGGCGAACACGTTGGTGCCCGACACGGTCATGATGATTTCCTTGTACCCGCCCAAATCGGACGACGACATTTCGAGGATCTCCACCCGCCAGCCCTGAATCGCGGCGTAGTTTTTGTACATGGTGAACAGGTCGGCGGCGAACAGCGCAGCTTCATCCCCGCCCGTTCCGGCGCGAATTTCCATCACGGCGTTTTTCACGTCCGCCGTATCTTTCGGCAACAGGGCGATTTTGATTTCGTCTTCCAGCGCAGGGATTTTTTCGGCCAGTTCGTCCAGTTCCGCCTGCGCCAGTTCGGCCATATCGGGATCGGCCAGCATTTCTTCGGCCCCCGCCTTGCCTTCGACCGCGGCCTTGTAGGCGTTGTACAATTCCACAACCGAACCGAGTTCGGCATATTCCTTGGACAGTTTCACGAAGGCATCGCCGGAGAGGCCGCCCTGGCTCATCTGCTCTCCGATTTCCTTATAGCGCTGCGCCACGGGCGCGAGTTTTCCGAGGTAATCCATAAACCCACCTTAAAATCCGTGCTTTTTATAAAGTTAATAGCCGCAGAAACAAAGGATTATCTGCGCCCACCCATATTTTGACATAATGCAATTCGCTGTATAGGATAGCACAGAGGCATCATGGAAAAAGACTGGGCCAATATCTCTTGGAAGCTGGGGCAACCGATCACGGCGCTGCCCCTCGGCGGACGCGAAATCGCGGCCCTGATTGAAAACAGGATATATTGCGGCGCGCAGATATACATCAAAGGACAGGACGCCCTTTTAGACCTCCCGAAGATGGGGACCGTCGCAATACGACACATCAACGAAGCGCTGGAACAGGCAGGATTTCGCGCATTGGAAAAAGGCGCAAGCGCATTCCAGGCAGCTCCGCAAGCGCCGGACCTTCTTGACGGTCTTCCTCCCCATCAAAAAATACAGCCGAAATACTGGAACCATGTTTTCGAAGCGGAAAGTTTTTTAGAGTTCCAGAAAACGCTCGATGCATACCTGTCTACACCGCATGCAGCGTTTCACCTGCAACTGGCGGCCGACCCGAAAGGATTTTATAATTTGCAGGTGCAGGCATTGAGCCAAGACCCTGCAATGCCGCCAGAGCAACCGGCGATCGCCCGTATTTTCAACGATCCGGAAATGCAGGAAATTATACGACGGCAGGCAGAAAACCCGGCCAATCCGGACAGGCCGGGCGCCGGCGTTCTGGGCGATCCGGATGCCGCCGAAATCATGCGCAGGGCGATGGGGCCCAAAACTCCAAAAAACGGGTAACGTTTCAAAAACGCGTTACATCA
>JBDHTU010000208.1:0-3304 GCA_039808805.1 Micavibrio sp. | reverse complement strand
ACATGTCAACTCTGTTATTCCTTGCGGAGAAAATACCGCTTTGCATAAAAAATGGTTTGATATGCGTTTTTGATATGGTAGATATGCATTATGAAACATTCCAGGTCGCTGCTTCTTAGTTCCACCTTTGCCATACCAGCCCAGGATGCGCCCACACCAGCACCCGTCGCAAAACAAAAACCCTACAGTCCAGACCTTTTAAAAAAAGAGATGCAGAACCGGTTTCATATTGTCATGGAACGGCTTTTAGAAACTCATTACGATTTGAAAACGACTGCGGACGATCCCGACATTATTTTTGAAGCGGAAGATTCATCCGGCGCGACATTCGTCACCGTTATCGCGCCTATGCTGTCCCGCCGGGAAGGCGGAAAGAAGCGGGCACCGTTTCTCGATAAGATAAACAGCTTTATTCGGGATATATTGCCGTTCATAAAACACAAAGCCATCCATACCAAAATTATCAACAATCAGTATTGCGTTGAGTATTATCCGCCGCATATGGCAATGGCGCTGGCCAATTTCGCTGACAAACACAAATCTCAGGACCCAAAGGTGAAAAACAACATCGCCCGGCTGTCCGTATTGTGTGCCCGCTATCAAGGCGGGGAATATGTGCCTGCGCACAAGCTGCACTAAAACGGTTTCACCACCACAAGGATCACGATAAGGATCAGGATGAGCGTCGGGACTTCGTTCCAGATGCGGTAGAATTTCGCGCCCCGCGTGTTTTTATCCGCGTCGAACTTTTTCACCCAAGCACCAAAAACATGATGAATTCCCGTAAGCGCGATCACAAGCACCAGCTTGGCATGCATCCAGCCCATGGCCATGATGCCTTCCCAGTTGGCATAGAGCATCAGGCCGCCGAAAATCCACGTGGCGATCATCGCCGGGCGCATGATGTAGCGATAAAGGCGCCCCTCCATAATTTTGAAGGTCTGAGAAACGGCGCCACCGACAGGCGCTTGCACATGATAGACGAACAGGCGCGGCAGATAGAGCAGACCCGCCATCCATGACACAACGGCGATGACGTGCAGCGCTTTCAACCACAGATAATGATCCAGAAGGAAGGATTGCATCTAGCACCTCGCACAATGATGGCCGCAGGAAAGTTCTTTCATCGCGCAGGCAGAATGATTGTCCGGGCAAATTCGCGCGCCGACATGGGATGATATATCCGGAGCGTTCATAGAAGACAGGACCATATCCGCAAGCCCGCGGATGAAATCAGGATGCGTGCCTACCGTCGGCACGCGGTAAAAACCGGGAACACCCAGATGTTCGGCCTTTTCCCGGTATTCGATTTCGATCTCCACCAGCGTTTCGACGTGTTCCTGCGTAAAGGCATGGGGCAAAACAACAACGGGAAGCTGATCCTGCGCGGCTTTTTCCAGCGCCTCTTCCGTGGAAGGACCAAGCCATTTCTTCGGTCCCACGCGTGACTGGTAGCAGATTTGCCAGTCGAGATTTTCAATGCCGGTGGCGATGGCGATTTCCGAAGCTGTCTGTTCGCACTGCCATTGGTAGGGATCGCCATCGCGGACGATATCTTCCGGCAGGCCGTGAGCCGAAAACAAGACGCGCGGCATCTGGCCCGTTTCAAGCCGCGCTTTTTCATACATTTCTTTAACGTTCGCTGCACTCGCGCGAATAAAACCGTTGTCGCAAGGATAGCAGCACACCAGCTTTGTCGGGACTTTAAGACCGTGTTTTACGCAGGCCTTGTTCCATGCCTGATAGGAAGAGCGCGTCGTGGTCGTCGAATATTGCGGATAGAGCGGCAAAAGCACGATTTGGTCCGGACCCCATGCCATGACATCTTGAACTGTTTGATCCGCCATCGGGTGCCAGTACCGCATGGAAACGAAGCTTTTGAAGATGATGCCGTTGGCGCCGTTGATGATGGTTTCGAGCGCCGCGGCCTGTTCGCGTGTATTTTCCAGCAGCGGCGATTTATCGCCAAGTTCGCCATAGCTCGTCCCCGCCTCTTTTTTCGAACGGCGGGCGGCAATCAACCGCGCGACGATCCAGCGAAACGGATAGGGCAGGCGGATAATGTTGGGGTCGGTAAAAAAATTGAACAAAAACGGTTTGATCGCCTGCCTTGAATCAGGGCCGCCGAGATTGAACAGGACAATCGCCGTTTTCATAGTTTCCATCCCTGGACCGTCTGCGCAAGTCGTTCTATGTGCGCAATCGGCGTTTCCTTGATAACACCATGGCCGAGATTGAAAATCCAGCCGCCATTGGCCAATGACCGGTGTAAATTTTCCAGCGCGGTATCCAGTGCGGATCCGCCCTGCAACAAGATTTCCGGCTCAAGATTCCCCTGTACCGGCAAATGTGGCTGTATCTGCACCGCCGCCCAAGACGGATCGACAGACGGGCAAAGCCCGACGCAGTCAATGCCTGTCCTTTGCGCGTAGATGGCCGTCTGCGCCATCGCACCGCGCGGAAAACCGATAACGGGTATAGCGGGATGAAGGTCTTGGAGTTTCTGCCGGATGCGGTGCGTCGGCTCTACGACCCAGCGATCAAAATCTTCGCCTTCCACGAGCCCCGCCCAGCTTTCGAAAAGCTGGATCACTTCGGCGCCTGCGCGGATCTGCCCGTCCAGATACAGAATGGAAGCATCGACCAGAAGATCGATCAGGTTTTGAAACGCGGCGGGATCTTCTTTCGCCCAACGTTTGACGATGGCGAAATCCTTGCTGCCGCTGCCCTGAACCATGTAGCAGGCAACCGTCCAAGGCGAACCGCAAAAACCGATCAACGCCGCAGTAGAAAACCCTTCCTGTTTTAGTTTTTGACGCGTGCGGGATACGGTTTCATACACCAGCGCGCAGTTCTTTGTCACACGATCGAGTTTCAACGCCGCCAGATCTTTTTCCGAACGCACAGGATCGAGCCGCGGACCTTCACCCGCTTCGAAGGTGAGGGTTTGTCCCAAAGCCTGCGGGACGATCAGGATATCCGAGAACAGGATCGCGGCGTCCATGCCGAAACGGCGCAGCGGCTGGACCGTAACCTCCGACGCTTTTTCCGGGTCGTAAACGAGATTCAAAAAGCTTCCGGCCTGTGCGCGCAACTCCAGATATTCGGGAAGATATCTTCCGGCCTGACGCATTAGCCAGAAGGGAACCTTCTCAGGCTTCCGGCGTTGCAAGACATCGAGGATCGGTTTGCGTTCTGTGTTCATGACGGGCAGATAAGCAGACCTCACCTAAAAATCATATATTTATTTTATAAAGGTAATAGAGGTAGTAGGTGCTGTGGGAATCGAGGATGGAATCCTGTC